>JAFVDA010000106.1 GCA_017478765.1 Clostridia bacterium | reverse complement strand
GTTACGACGTTGCCCATGCAAAGTATCACGAGCATGGACGATACGACCGAAGAACTCTGGCACACCGCCGTTATCAAAAAGCCGTTCAAAAGAAGGACTATCGGGCTTTTGACCGTGAAAAAGTTTATGAAAAATTCGTACGAATAAAACCCTTCTACTCCCGCGGAAAGCGTCTGTATGCCCGAAAACACCAAGCCGAACCCGAGAACGAGCGCCCCGACGGCGTTTATTACGCTGCCCGAAAACGACCACAAGATAAACCCGACGAGAGCGAGAAACGCCCCTATCGCCGCAAGGTTGACTTCCCCGAACGAAAACGATACTATCTGCGCCGTCATGGTCGTTCCGACGTTACTGCCCATCACTACAGCTAGCGACGACAGCGGAGAGATAGCCCCCGCGCCCACCAAAGTCACCACCAGCGAATTGACCGCTACGCTCGACTGCGCTACCGCGGTAGATACCGCTCCTATCCCCATTGCCGAAAACACGTTGCCGGTCGCTCTTTTTACGACGGCTGAAGCCCGTCCGCCGGCAAGCACGGTGGCGCCGCGCTCGATAAACCTTAGCCCGAGCATAAACAGCGTAAGCCCGAGCGCCGTTTCGGACAGCGATAAAAAAAGCATAATATACCCTCATATAAAGTATATTACGCTCTTTCAATTAACATAACCGAATTTTGAAAAAGGGATTTAATCGCCTTATAGCCCTACTTTACGACGTTGAAGCCTTTAAGCGTACAGTCGGTCGCGCTGACTACAAGGTCGAATTTGTCGCCCCTTGCGACAAGTTCGAGCCTTACGCCGTTAGGCATATAAAAGTATTCGTCAAGCACGCTTTCTACGTCAGATAAAATTATCTCTTTCTTTTGTCCGACCAAGCCGAACCTATCCCCGAAAAGCATCTTTTGCGCCCGTTCGACGTTCTTATTCACGCTCATTTACCTTACGCTCCTTTAACATCTTCGTTTAAGTTTTCTCATGAGCGAGCCCAATATCCCCGTATACCGCTTGGTGCAGTCGAATACCCTGCCGCTTCCCTTAACCAGCCTTTTTGCAAGCAGTTTGAAGGCTTTCATCGCGTCGCCGGAAACCGAGTCGACCGACTCGGCGAGCAAAATGCCGTCGTCGTCGGGAATGGCTCCTATGACCGGCAGTTTGACGACGTTTTCTATCTCGGCGACCGACATGGTTTTCCCTTTGACCTGAAGATCGCCCCTTACCTTGTTGACGACGGCAAAAACCGATTCTATCCGATACAGTCTTAGCGCGTTGACTACCTTGTCGGCGTCGCGCATGCTGGTCAGGGTGGGATTAAGAACTATCATCGCCTCGTCGGCGCTCGAGATTGCCCTGTCAAACCCCGTATCCATACCCGCGGGGCAGTCGAGCAAAATGTAATCGTAGCCCGAAAGCCCTTCCATAAGCAATCTTACGTTTTGCCCCGTCACACGCTTAAAGTCGCTTTTCCCCGATTGAATGACGGCAAGGTTTTGCCTTACGGGAACGATAGCCTGTTTGACTCGGCAACGCCCTTCGACAACGTCGGCTATATCGAAGCAGACTTTATCTTCGACGCCTGCGACCACGTCAAGATTGTTGAGCGAAAAATCAAGGTCTAAAATTATTACCTTTTTGTTGAGTTTTGCAAGGCACAGCCCCAAAAACACGCATACGGTGGTCTTGCCCACTCCGCCTTTGCCGGACGTTACGACTATTTTTCTCGCCATACGACCTACCTTTGATTTGATAGATAAATGATAATATACGCGGGAAGATAAAAAACCTGTTTTTTTGTTGCAGTCGGTCGAAAAAGGTCAAAAACGCCACGCATTGATAAGCCGTGATAAACCACTTTCAGCCAAGCCGTTTTTGTCAAATTACGAAAAAAAGAAAAACTCCGATCGGTAGTAATTTTTTAATCGACTATTGCAAAAATAAAAATTATATGTTAAAATGAAATTGTCGATAGTGACTAAAAAAAATTTTATGAGAATACAAGGGGCGTTTATATATGCGTATATTTTCTAAGGTGATGAAGCGGTTGACGGTCATCGCGCTGTCGATACTCATTACCCTTCCGCTTGTCTCCGGTCAGTCGATTTTCGATAGGATCCTGGGGCCTGAATTTTATTCAGGCAACTGGACCTGCGAGCAATTTACTCTCACCCCCAACGATTATTTTGAACTGGATATCGACGGTAAAACTTATCTTTGTAGGACATTCTATGCTGACGGCATGTCGATAAGAATAGAATATAAAACGGAATATTATAGGCCAGACGGCGTCCCGGTGCATTACCCGATTTGTATGGCTAGCATATCTATAAAAAACGATCAAATGACTATGAAAATAACAAGAGATTTTTTATACGAACGCGAAGAGACTCAAACCAACCGCGTCGGCATGAAGTTTACTCTCGACAAGGTGGAGTTCGAAAACGATTCTTCCGACCAAGACGCTTCGCCAAGCAACTCGCCTTACGAAAGCCAAACGGAGTCTGACGATACAACTCCATCGGCATCGTGATCAAAAACATTCGTAACTAACGAACAAGGACTGCTTTTAGTGCGTCAGTAATAGGGATTATTACTGACGCACTAGTTATATTTGCCTATCGGCAAGTTATATTGCTTTCGCAGTTATATTTTGCTACGCAAAGTTATATTTATCCATAGGGTAAGTTATGGCAAATATAATATAACTTTGCCTTGCAAAGTCGTGTGTTTTTGCGATGCAAAAAAAAAGACTAACGAATTTTTGTTAGTCTTTTATAATGTCAAATAATCCCTAAGAGAAACGCTTTTATCGCAGTCCTTGTATTTTTTATCTGATATTAAATTGAAGTCGGTGTTCGGCGCGATCGGTTATAAAGCCTCTTCCGTCTTTGCGTCGAAGAATACGGCGTTATCAAACGAAACGTTTAGGTTGCCTTCGAGCGGGGTATCGGACAGCAAAAGATAGTCCTTTTTGTCGCCGACGAAGTTGAAGGTCACGAGATACTTATTTTTCCCGACATTATCGCAATTTTTAACGGCGACGGGGTACCCTTCGCCCGCAACTTTGACGTTTTCCGCCCTGACCGCCATATAGGCGCGCCGACATGCGGGTTTATCGACGGCATACTCGTTTTGAGCAAAGATAAATTTGTTTCCGCCTTCCGCCTCGTCTATTATACCCTCGATAAGGTTGATCTTGGGGTTACCGATATAGAGCGCGAGCGAAACGGTCTTGGGCGCGGAATAAAGTTCTTTCGGCGTTCCGACCTGAACGATTTTACCCTCTTCCATATAGACTATTCTGTCGGCAAGGGTGAGCGCGTCGACGGCGTCCTTTGTGGCGAAGATAACGTTTACTTTCAATCTTTGTTGCAGTTTGATTATATCGTTCCTGAGCGCCGCCCTTAAATTAGCGTCGTAACCGGAGAGCGGATCGTCCATCAAAATAAGGTTAGAGCGGCGAACGACTGCCCTTGCCAAAGATACTTTTGCGCGCTCGTACGCCGAGAGCGTTTTGGGCTTTTTGGCAAGGATATCTTTAAGCCCCATGAGCGTTGCAACGAAGTCTATACGCTTTTCTATCTCCGAAGGCGGGGCTTTGCGCATTTTCAAGCCGAACGCAAGATTGTCGTAGACCGAAAGGTTGGGATACAGCCCCACCGACTTGAATACGACAGCCATGTCCCTATCCTTGGGCTGTAAGGCGTTTACGACTTCGCCGTCGATAAGTATTTGCCCTTCGGTAACGTCGTCCAGTCCGCAAAGCGAACGCAAAACGGCGGTCTTGCCCGATTCGGCAGGTCCTAACAAAACGACGAATTCACCGCCGTCAATGGTCAGCGTAAAGTTTTCGACTGCGGTTTTCCCGCCCGTATAAGTCTTTTTAAGGTCAACGATCTCTATCTTCGCCATATATTCACCGTACATTTTTTTATATTTTACAATATTTTTCGGAAAAACACAATTATTATTTGATAATTTGCGCAAATCAATGGGAGCGCTCCTGAAACCCGACAGATTTCTTTCACGCAAAAACGCTTGATAATTGCGCCCGCGTTTGATATAATTTGACTACACCGTTTTTACAAGGAAAGAGGTTTATATTATGAAGTACGATTTTTTTGCATATATCGCGAGAATGAAGCATATCAAGCGTTGGGCGCTCATGCATTCGGAAGTCGAAGAAAACGTCAAAGAACATTCGTTTGACGTGACCGTCATAGCGCACGCGCTAGCCACCATCGGCAACACCTATTTCGGCAAAGATTACGATATAACCAAGGTGCTTTTGTATTCCGTCTTCCACGAGACGAGCGAAGTTATAACGGGAGATCTGCCTACCCCCATCAAATACTTTAACGAAAGCATAAATTCGGCGTACAAAGACCTTGAAACGCTCGCCGCCAAAAAACTTTTGGCAACGCTCCCCGACGAGATCCGCGCTCATTACGAGCCGTTCGTTCTTCCCGATAAGGCGGATAAGGAATACTATCTCGTCAAGTGCGCGGACAGGCTTTCGGCGTACGTCAAGTGTCTGGAAGAATTAAAAATAGGCAACAAAGAGTTCGCAAAGGCAAAAAAGTCCATCGGGAAAGACGTGGAACAAATGCCGCTCGATGAAGTCAAATACTTCGTCAAGAACGTTTTGCCCAACTACGAAAAGACTTTGGACGAGTTGGAATAAAACCAAATACGTTTAATTTTTACGGGGCGCCTATCGCCCCGTTTTTTGTTCGGACAAACGGCAAAAGCATTTACGCTACCGTTCGAGCAAAAAAAATTTTCGCGCTACGTATTGACTAAACCGAAGTTTTATGATATATTGATAGTGCAATCGTTTGCAACGACTGCAAACAATTATTATATAGGGGAACTGTATGAAAAGATTATTATCTTTGTTGGTGACTGTTATGTGTTTTGGAACCATGCTTTGCGCAACGACGGGTTGCGCGGAAGATACTCAATCGAAATATCCCGTCTACCTTATTATCGGGCAATCCAACGCCAGCGGAAACGGAAGAATAGAACATCTTCCCGAAGAGTATATCGATATCGAGTATGATGACGTTATGATATACTGCGCCGGCACGGCGAACGGAACGGTCAACGGTCAACTTATGAAGGTCGGGACCAAGGTGGGGCAAGGCTCCATCAACACTCAAAGGTTCGGCTTGGAAATAGGTATCGCCCAAACGTTTACGCAAAAGGGATACGCGGCGGGCATCATCAAGTGCGGGTTCGACGGTTCGAGCATAAACCTTAAAAACACGGGCATGGGTACCTGGTGGACGGTAAAAGAGCAAATCCCCGAAGGCACGAAGGATTGTTACTTCCGCTTTTTGACGGCGGTAAACGAAGGTATCGCCGCGTTCGCTCAAGCCGGTTACAAACCCGAGATAAAGGGCGTTATGTGGATGCAAGGCGAATCCAATCCCGAAGACGAGTCCTACGAAGCCGATCTTGACAAACTCATCGCGCAAATTCGCTCGGATCTTAACGCGCCCGAACTTCCGTTCGTTGCGGGAACGATATGCTATCAAAAACCGGGCGTTTACTCAACTTTTTGCAAAGCCAATCAAGCCATTCGCGCGCTTGCAAATAAGCCCAACTGCGGGTTCGTAGAATCCGGTCAGTTCGGAACCAACCCATCCGACACCTATCACTGGACGGGCACTAATTTGGTTAGCATCGGCAACCTGTTCGCCTTGAAGATATACCAAATGAGCGTATAAACTACAATTTAATCCCCTGCTTAAAAAAAATTCACAACCACTAGTAAACTAGTGGTTTGCACCAACCCTAAAAGGGTGAATTACCGGCTCAACCCGTCAACGGGCACCGAACTTGGCAACGCATCACTATCTCTGGCAGCCGCTATGTCGCGGCTGTTTTTTGTGCC
>JAFVDA010000105.1 GCA_017478765.1 Clostridia bacterium | reverse complement strand
CTCACGGAAAAATGTTTGCGAAGAAAACATTTTTCGTGAATACACAAATTACGCAAGCCTTTTCCTCGCCTGCGTAAAAATAGTTCAGTTTGCTTTATTGACCGTAACTTCCGAGCCGAAGCCGTAGATGGAAACGGTTCCCGGACCTACCGAAGCCCCGACAATGGGACCGATGACCGAGATCATAATATTCTTATCGGGGAAGGTTTCTTTTAGCCTTTCCTTGACCGATTGAGCGGTCGCAAGGTCGTCCGCATGGGAAACGGCAATCGTATCGAACGGGAAATTCCGATCGTAAGCCGCGGTAAAAAGTTCGATTATTCGACTTATAGAGGGCTTTCTGCCTTTAACCTTCTCGACGGCGAAGTTTTGCCCTATCGCGTCGGAGATGATTACGGGTTTAACCTGAAATATCGTTCCGAAAAAAGCCGACGCCGCTTTTACTCTTCCTGCCCGCTTTAAGTAATTAAGGTCGTCGACGATAGCGAACTGATTCATTTTAAGTTTTTCACTCTCGACTTTTGCCGCCGTTTGTTCCAAACTCAAACCCTCGCTCCTCAACTTGCTTATCCATATACACATAAGCCCCAAGCCCATACAGGAATTTAGCGAATCGACGCAAATTATCTTTCTTTCCGGGTACTTTGCCATAAGTTCGTCGCGCACTTTGAGGCTCAACGCGTAGGAAGCGGATAGAGCGGACGAGCAGGAAACGGATAAAACGTCCATTCCGCTCTCAAGATAGCTTTCAAATTTTTGCAAGTACTCTTCGCGCGGGACCTGAGCCGTCTTTATCCTTACGCCCCTTCTCATCAGGTTATAAAAATCGGTATACGACATAGCCGACCAGTCGAGCGAAGCGGGATAATCTTTATCTTCAAACAAAAACCGCATATTGACGTAGTCGATATCGTATTCCTTTCTTAAACCTTCATGAAGATCCGCGCAAGAATCGGTTACGATGGCAAAATTACTCATTTTGTTCCCTCTTTTTTTACTCTAAAATGAAAACGTAGTCGTAAACGTCCTGACCGCCGTCCACGCCGTAAAACTCTATATTAGGATGGTTTTTTGCGATAAAATCTTCAAACTCGTCGCGTTCGGCTTGATCGGTATTCTTACCGTAGAGCGCGATCAAAAAGTCCTTTTCGGATAGATCGAGTTTTTCAAGTAAGGTCTTTGCCGCTTGCAGCCTTTCAGGGTGATCGCAGAGCATATTTTTACCGGAAAAACCGACGTAATCGTCCTTTTTGATCTCAACCGAATTGATGTTGGCTTCTCTCGTCGCCTTGCATATCATACCAGTGGTTGCGACCGACATATTGTCGACCATACACGCGAAAACTTCTTGCCCCGTGGGAAGCGTCAGATCGAGCATGGATAAAGCCGCGTAGCCTTCGCCGAGCGACTTTGAAGGCACCACCCAGATTTTCGAGCCCTTGTATTCGGTTGCCGAAGCGTTGGCGACCAACAAAATATTGCCGTTATTAGGCAAAACGAATATCTCGTCTGCGTTAACTGCGTCATAAGCCGTCAAAAACTCCTGTAAGGACGGGTTATTGCCCTGACCGCCCACTATAACGGCGTCGGCGCCCTGATCGGAGAAAATCTTCGTAAGCCCTTCGCCCGTGGCGACGGTCACCACTCCGTACTTTTTACGTTTATTGTTGACCTTATACTTTGGCTTTTCGACCAAAGTTTCGTTGTGTTGGAGAGTCATATTCTCCATTTTCATGGTCAAAAACTCGCCGTAAGTCAAAGCGTACTTCAAAATCCTGTCGGGATTAAAACTGTGGATATGTACCTTTACGACCGTCCCCGTCAAAAACGCGACGATGGAGTCGCCGAGCGGACGAAGGTCGGCGATAAACTTATCTATATCGAATTTGGAAATATCGGTCTTAGCCTTGGTCAGTTGAAGTAAAAACTCCGTGCAGTAGCCGAACTTCATAACGCTGTCTTCGGTAAAGAGCGAAAAGTCTATATCCTTTGCCGCCGCTTTGTTTTCATGCGCCGACTCCGCGTCCGGTTCCTCGCCCTTCAAAGCCGACAAAACGCCGTCTAAAAGGTAGCAAATACCCTTGCCGCCCGAATCCACGACGCCCGCTTCTTTGAGTACGTCGAGAAGTTCCGGAGTGTTTTCGAGCGAAATATTCGCGCCCTCGACAAGCAACCCGACGAATTCAAGCCCGTCGCTCATCTTGGACTTTGATTTTGCGTATTCTACGGCTTCTCTGAAAACTGTCAGAATAGTGCCTTCGGTAGGCTTTTCGACCGCGCCGTAAGATTTTTTAACTCCGCTGTCGAGCGCCGTAACGACGTCGTATAGGTCGGCTTCTTCCATAGTTGAAAAAACGTCGTTGATGCCCGCGAATATCTGAGAGAGAATTACCCCCGAGTTGCCCCTTGCGTTAAGCAGCATGCCCTTTGCCGAAGCGATACTGACGGCTTTCAAACTTACGTCGTTAATACCCGAAACGGCGCTTACTCCGCCGTTCATCGTAGAACACATATTGTCGCCCGTATCCCCGTCGGGAATGGGGAATACGTTGAGATCGTTTACCTCTTCCGCGTTGGCTTTGAGCCTTGCGAACGCGTATTGAAGAATTTTTTTATATTGTTGTCCGTTCATTATTTATCCTTTAATCAGTCGTAAAGTGTGTGGATACATCCACCCATACTTTGACATTTTAATATAATTCGGCTCGTATGTCAACCCTATTTGACTGACAAGCGCAAATTATCCCCGTCGCCAAATACTTCCATCGCCGCAAAAAACCAAAATACGCGCGAAAAAAGCCGAACGTTAAATTGCGTTCGGCTTGAAATTCGGTCGATAATAGGGTTATTTGATAAACGACTTATAGCAAAGGTAGGCTTCGTATACGTCGGCTTTAGCGGTAACTTCCCAAGGAGCGTGCATATTGAGAACGGGAACGCCCGCGTCGATAACGAGCATATTGTATTTCGCGAGAATATACGCTATCGTTCCGCCGCCGCCTGCGTCCACCTTACCGAGTTCGCCCGTCTGGAAGTAAACGCCGTCACGGTCGAGAATGTTTCTCAAATACGCGAAGTATTCGGGCATAGCGTCGTTGGCGCCGCTCTTTCCGCGCGAACCGGTGTATTTGTTGAATACTACGCCGTAGTTTATCTTGGAGCAGTTGTTCTCGTCGGAAACGGAAAGGAACAGCGGATCGAGCGCCGCGCTTACGTCGCTGGAGAGCATTTTGCTTCTTTCAAGGCATCTTTTGAGCGCTATGTAGTTGGTTTTGCCCATTGCGTTGAGAAGTTCCGCAACGGTGTTCTCAAAGAATACCGATTGCGCGCCCGTCGCGCCGACGCTTCCGATCTCTTCCTTATCCACGAGTTCGCAGCAAGCCGTGTATTCGGGCGTTTCAGTGTCAAGCAAAGCCATGAGCGACGTATAGGCGCAAACCCTGTCGTCCTGACCGTAAGACATTATCATGCTCTCGTCCAGTCCGTAATCTCTCGCGGGTCCAGCGGGAACCACTTCGATTTCGGCGGAAGAAAGGTCTTCTTCGTCAACGCCGTACTTATCCATCAAGATCTTCAACACGTTGGCTTTGACCGCTTCCTTTTCTTCGCCGTCCAAGGGAATGGAGCCGACGGTAACGTCAAGTTTTTCGCCTTCGATAAAGTTGGCGGCGGTGTTTTTCATCTGCTCTTGCGCAAGGTGGGGAAGAAGATCGCCGATACCTACTACCGGTTCGTTTGGGTTTTCGCCGACCGCAACGACTATCTTCTCGCCGTTCTTCTTGCAGATAACGCCGTGAAGCGCCAAGGGAAGCGCAACGTATTGATATTTTTTGACTCCGCCGTAGTAGTGCGTATCCATGAGCGCAAAGCCCTTGCTTTCGTAAAGGGGGTTTTGCTTCAAGTCAAGTCTCGGAGAGTCGATGTGCGCGCCTAAAATATTCATACCTTCTTCCAAAGGCTTTTTGCCGATGTGGTAGAGAATGATATTTTTTTCGCGATTGATAAAGTAAACTTTGTCACCCGTTTTTAACGAAGCCATCTCGTCAAATCTCTTGTAGCCGGCTTGTCTTGCAAGTTTTTCGGCTTCGGCGACGGCAAGCCTTTCGGTCTTTGCCGCCGAAAGGAACTTTTTGTAGCCTTCGTTAAACGCAAACATCTTTTCTTTCTTTTCGGGAGTCATTTGGCTCCAAACGTTCTTTTGATACATTTATATCTCCTTTTTCGGTCGACCGCGGGACTGCGCCCGAAAGATAAACCGAAATACATTTCACATTACGTAAATTATACCACAATCGTCCGCCATACGCAAACGTTTTTACAAAGTCGGAAAAAGAATAGACAAATTATTATATAATTTTCGTATCCAAATTTCCACTCTCCACTCTCCACTTTTACTTACCTGTTGAGCCGAAGCCGCCTTCCCCGCGTTCGGTGTCGTCCAAACTCTCAACTTCAACCGGAATAGGGGTGGCTATCGGCAGTATGACGAGTTGGGTTATCTTGTCGCCGCGCTTGAAGTGATAATCAACGTCAGAATGGTTGTATATCTTGGTGATTATAGCGCCGGTATATCCTGCGTCGATGACTCCTTCGCTTTGCAGACCGTGTTTCATGTTGAGTCCGCTCTTGGATTTTATAAACCCGACGTACCCTTCGGGGATAGCAACGTGTACGCCCGTGTTGAATATCGCCGAGCCTTTTGCGGGAACCGAAACGTCCTCGCGGGTGAATAGATCCAACCCTGCGTCCAAAGCGTGCGCCCTGACGGGCATTATTGCGCCATCTTCCAAAACTACTTTTATTTTTTCTAATTTATCCATATTTTTCTCCGTTTTGCGGTTTTATCGACTTATAGGCGGGCTTTTTATACTAACTACGCAAAAAATCGATAGCGCCGTCAAGATTTGTAAAGCCCTTGTATCGTATTCTCACGCCCTCCGTTTCGTTGGCTTCGATAAGCCTTGAAGCCGTCTCCCAACTATCGGTTATAACGAGATCGTCAGGCAAAATCAGCGCGTAATACTTTTTGTAAATTTCCCGTTTTTTACTTAGTTCGTAGCGTATCTTCATCAGGCTACGCCTTTTTTTGTCTTCCTGCTCTCGGTCAAGTTCTTCACGGCGTTTTTTTCTGAGCCGCGCAAGTTGCTTAGGGGTAGTATCCTTGATTTTGAGCATATTGATTATTTGCGAGCAGTCGCCTTTTGAAAGCTTCCTATCCTTTATAAGTTGGTCGTACCGCTCTTTCAGAACGGACTTGATATAGTTCAACTGCTTTTCGGAAGGCGGCTGCTCGCTCCAACGATAAAACTCGGTCAAATTCCAAAGCCGCTCTTCGTCGGAATAATCTTCCCTGAAGATATAATACGCGCGATCGAGCGCTTCCTGCAAGGTCATATCTTCCGACTGCGTAAAGTCGAATTTTTGCGTATCCTAGTTAAAAACATAGCGCATGAGCGCTGTTTTTCCGAGTTCGTTGACAGCCTTTATACCTATCCTATCCCCGCACGAAAACTGATACACGAGCGAGCCGTTGGCTTTTTTCGACCAGTTGACGTCGTGCGTGTTCGCCCCGAACGAGTCGGCGAACAGTTTTACGCGTTGGACGTTCAACACCCAGTTTTCGGGGCAGTCGCGAAGGCTCTCGATGCGCTCTTCCATTTTAGTCAGCATGGCTCCGCTCAAATCGCCCTCGTATTTTTTAGGCACGTCGTCAAGATCCAACCCCAAAAGCGAAGGCGCGGCGCAAACGTCCATTTCGGAAACGCCCACGAGATCTATAAGCGTCAGGTATCGCTTGCCGGGGTACTGTCTTAACCCCCTGCCGACCATTTGCGCGTACAATGAGGCGTTTTGCGTCGGCCGAGCGATAATTATGGTTTCGATAAGCGGAAGATCGGTGCCTTCCGTGAATATCATACAGTTTACCAAACACTTTATCTTGCGTTCGGTGAAAGCCTTGATAATAGAACTCCTGTTCGCCGTCTTTTGCGAAACCACCACGGCGCCGTCTATCAGCGCGGCTATGTTCTCCGCGTGGGAAACCGACGAAGCGAATATGAGCGTTTGACCTACGGCGTATCTCTCGTACACCTTGCTCACTTCAAAATTGCTCGTTTGGTTGTTTATAGCCCTGTCAAGGTCGTCTGTCACAAAGTCGCCCATGCGGCGGCGAACTCTCTTTAAGTCGTATGAAACTTTGACGCGCAAACACTTTACGTCGCAAAGATAATTTTTGAGTATGCCCCACTTTAAGTTCCTTTCAAAAATAATTTGATCGTAAACGTCGTCAAGCCTTACTTTGTCGCCGCGGTTGGGCGTTGCGGTAAAGCCTATATGCAGTCTCGGCGTAAAGTAGGAGTAAATTTTTTTATACGACGGAGCGGCTGCGTGGTGCGCCTCGTCCGTTATGATTATATCGAACTCGTCCCGCGCAAAGTTTTCAAGCCGTTTGACAAGCGTCTGCACGGAAGCAAGCACCACCTGTTCACCGTGAGAGTGTTCTCCCGCCTTCTCTATCCCGCACGGACAATCGAAGTATTTTATCGGTTGATACACCAGTTCTTCCCTGTGAGACAAAACGAGCATGCGCCCTCTTCTTTTTATATGCGAAAACACGACGGTTTTTCCAAGCCCCGTCGCCATTGAAACGAGATATGCGCCCGAAGGCAATCGGTCTATTTTTTCAAGACATTCCGTTTGATAGTCGCGAAGTTGCATGTTATTCAGTCGGTAGGTTAAAATTCACGCAAAATATATTCTTCCGCCTTGATCCCCTTTATATAACAATCGGTTTTGAGTATATGCTCGCACTCAACGCCGAACAGTTGTTTTAATTTTTCGGCAAAAACGTCCGCGCGCAAGGTCTCGTTTCCGAACGAAAGCCTCGCTATAAGCCCGTTATCGCACTTTTTAACGTCAAGTATTCTGGCTCGTAAATCCCTTTCCTCGCCCTTTTTATCTTTTACGACGAACTTGTTAAGCGCCATTATTTTTTGCGGAATATCGTCCGCATAATCGCCTTCAAGATAATATTCCGCGCTGTCTATCAGCGCCTGTAAGTTGGGGTTTTTACTAACATCTATAGCCAAACTCGCCTTGAAACCTCTCGGACAGTTGGCGTTGAAAAGCGGCAAAAACTCCTGCGCGCTCATGGGCGTTTCAAGATAAAAATATTCGGCTTTGGACGCTATCCCCACTCCCATCGGAGCGGACAGATAGACCAGCATGTGCGGATTGAAACCTTTTGAGTATTCCACGGGCGCCTTCGCCCTTATTATAGTCTTTTGAATATGTTTGAGCGTGTCGAGATGGGATATAAATTGAGCGCCGCCGATTTTAGAGTATTTTACTACTATCATATTTGGCACTTATGCTCCTTTTGCATTCCGCAACCCTTGCAGCCCGAAAAACACGAGCCGGTGACCTTTCCTTTATAAGCCCTTTCGCGCTCTGATTTAAGGTATCGTTTTTCAACGAATATATCCATAAAGTCCCAGGCTAAAAGTTCGTCTTCGCCAAACTCTCTCGTGTACTCTTCGGGCGTCAAGCCGTTTTCCTCAAGCGCCTTGTACCAGACGGTCTTATCGAGCATTTCCGCCCAGCCGTCCAAAAAGCTGCCAAGTTCGTATGCGCGTTTTATAACCTTACCGACTCTCCTGTCGCCTCGTGCCAATACGGCTTCAAGCTGGGACAATTCAAAATCATTCCAACTGAAACTCACGCCCTTGACGAAAAGTTTTTCTTTGAGAACTTGCACTTTATGCTCGAACTCCTCTTTACTTATCTGGCGTTCCCACTGAAAAGCCGTCCAGGGCTTAGGGATAAACGTGGAAACGGAAACGGATATTCTAAGGTTCCTCGCCGCCTTTTTGTTTTGAGAATATATATCCCTTATTTTGTATACGACGTCCGCAATGCCGTTTAGGTCTTCGTCCGTTTCGGTCGGCAAACCCATCATAAAGTATAGTTTTATGCTCGTATAACCCTTGTCGAAGGCTATCTTGACCGTTCTTTCGATCTCGTCCTCCGTTATATCCTTATTGATAACGTCGCGAAGCCTTTGCGTTCCTCCTTCCGGCGCAAACGTTAAAGACGACTTTCTGGACTGCTCTATAAATTCTCCGTCAAAACTGTCGATACGAAGCGACGGAAGGGCTATCGAAGTGTTGGGCAAAGCGCATTTGAGTCTTTTTAACAGCTCTTTAAGTTGCGGGTAGTCGCCCGTAGACAAACTGTTCAAACTCAATTCGTCAAAACCCGTGCTGTCAATAAGATCGACCGCTTGCGAGACGAGGTCGTCCACCTTTCTCATTCTTATCGGACGGTATACGTAGCCCGCCTGACAAAACCTGCAACCGCGGCAGCAACCGCGCATGACTTCTATTACTGCCCTGTCGAATACCGCCTCCACGTTGCCGACCGTCATTTTGTGCGGAAACACCGCTCCGTCAAAACTATCGCAAACGGCTTTTTTTATGTCGTGCTTGCCGCCAAACCCGATCACTCGCCCATTGTCGTCCGTATTGACGCTCATATATTTGGGAACGTAAACGCCCTGAATGGCGGAGGCTTTTTGCAAAAACTCTTCGCGCGACTTACTTTGCAGTTTGACTTTGGCTATTTCCGCCATACTATTTTCGCCGTCGCCTATTATGAATAAATCGAAAAAGTCCGCCATAGGCTCGGGGTTAAAACAACACGGTCCGCCCGCCTGCACTATGGGGTCGCCTTCTTTGCGGTCACGGGCAAGGAGCTGCACTCCGCCAAGATCCAACATATACAAGACGGTGGTATAACTCATCTCGTATTGAAGTGAAAACCCTATCATGTCAAAATCTTTCAGCGGGCGCTTACTGCTCAAGCCGTACAGATAATTTCCGCTTTGGCGAAGAAGATCGCCAAAGTCCTTCCAGGGCGCGAACGCATGGTCTACGTAAACGCCTTCCACGGTCAAAAGGGACTCTTCAACTATCCTTATGCCGAGATTGCTCATTCCGACTTCATACAGGTCCGGGAAGCAAATACAATAATTGAGTTCTTTCCAATCGTTTTCGGGGCTGTTGAATTCTCCGCCGATATATCTTGCCGGTTTTTCCACTCGCTTTAACAAACTTTCGATAGACTGCATTCAGGTCACTTCCGTAAAATCTTTTATCGTTCCGATTTATTTTATCACATTTATCCGTCAAATGCAATAACTTGCGATAGTTTACGTTATGCTCCGCCAAGCGTATTTTAGTTAAACGATATGCGTTTTGCCGTTACGGTTGACTATCCCGCGCAGTTATGGTATAATATGAAAAAACCAAGGCAGGCACATTATGGTCGATTTCGGCAACGACTGGAACGACGTCTTAAGCGACGTTATTCACGGCGAAAATTATCAAAAAATACGCGAATTTCTGAAGAAGGAGTATTCTTCTTACTACGTCTATCCGCCGATGGAGCTTATTTTCAACGCCTTCAAACTCACCCCTTACGGTAAGGTAAAAGCCGTCATTTTAGGGCAGGACCCCTATCACGAATACGGACAGGCGCATGGGCTTTCTTTTTCGGTCACGCAGGGCACTCCCATGCCGCCGTCGCTCAAAAACATTTACAAGGAACTCAAAAGCGATCTGGGCGTGGATAACGGCTCGAAGACCGATTTGACCCCTTGGGCAAAGGAAGGCGTGCTACTTCTGAATGCTACTCTCACCGTGCGCGACGGGCAAGCCAACTCCCACGCAAAATGCGGTTGGGCAGAGTTTACCGACGAGGTCATAAAACGATTGTCCGACAGACAAACGCCCATGGTGTTTATCCTTTGGGGCGCGAACGCCCGTCAAAAAAAGGCTTTGATAGACCTTTCGCGCCACTTCGTCGTTGAGAGCGCGCACCCAAGCCCCTTATCGGCAAACAGCGGCTTTTTCGGCTCAAAACCATTTTCAAAAACCAACGAATTTTTGCGCCGCGTCGGGCAAACGCCCATCGACTGGCAATTATAATATCGCAACAAAAAACGGCGTTAGCGGGCTTATAGACCGACTAACGTCGTTTTTAACTAACTGATTTTTATTTTTCAGCCGACCAATGATAAAGCGTAGTTTACCATGAGCGCAGCCGACTCCGTATCGCTCGATGAATGATTGTTCGTGAGCAATATGAAGCAAATAAAGTTGGCTATAAATATCAGCGACAATAAAACCAACATTATTATAGCGGCGATCTTGTAGTTCTTGACGCAAAACGCCATCAGAACGATTGCAATGACCGAGATTATCCCGACGACTATAAACCCGGGAATGAGAAAGAAGATCATACCGATTATCGCGCCGAGCGCTTCTCCTGCGTCACCCGTTCCGCCGCTAAACAAAGTCGGCAAAAACGCGCCCCACAAATATAACAACCAAGCGTTGACGATCATTGCGACTGCGAAAAATACGCACGCTACCGCAAAAAGGACCATGGCGCCCTTCGGCGGTTTTTTCTTTTGCGCCGCAATTTCCGTCGGCTGGTTTACCGCTTGATCCGGCTGTTGGTCTTGCTGTACGTTTTTAGTTTCAAATTCATCCATAAAGATACTCTCCTTAGTAATTATTTTGTACAGTCTTGTTGTATTTATCGTTTTTCGGCAAAAATCAACGGACGGGCGTTTGATACGCGCCTTCGCGACCATGAACGACCGATAAACTAAAATTTACGGTTTTTTACTCTTCTTTCGCGAAAAGGAAGGCGTTATAAGGTTCAACTTTAGTCTTTCTTCCGCCGAGTTTTTTCGTAACGGGCACGGTTACGACCGTAACGAATTCCCAACCGTCGACGCACTCTTGGTTGATAACGTCAAAATATTTAACGATGGCTTCCTGCGGATTAGCCTTCTTTTCGATAACTACCGTGTTCGCATAAGGAACGACTTTATAAGTTTTCATATTTCCTCCGAAAATCGTTTTGATATTGTAAGTATATCACAAAAAAACGTATACGGCAATAGTCCTTGTCGATTTTTATTCTTTTTTTTGAGTAAAATAACGGCGCTACTCTGCATTTTTCCGAAATTTTTTGAAATTTATGTTTGGTTTTAAGTTATATTTGACATTCTTATCAACTTGTGTTATCATTACAAAAGTAAAAGGACTTCAAACGTTTTTTGTATCCTTATGTATTATTTGTTAATCTGCTTCCGTAAGTATAAATGGATAAGTCGGCTTTCGCCGACGGCGTTCGCACCTAACGGTGCTCGGCAAAATGGTAACCTATTCTATCCATTTGATTTACAAACAACTTAATATTTGCTTCCGTAGTTAAATGGATATAATAAACCCCTCCTAAGGGTTAGTTATGGGTTCGATTCCCGTCGGGAGTACCAAAAAAAGACCGCTTATTGCGGTCTTTTTTGTTGTCTTCAATGCAAACCCACCTGCTATGCAAGTGGGTTTGCATTGAAGAACATAAAAACGGCTGAGATAATCTCAGCCGCAGTTTCTATCCTTCTACGTTCAGGATGTTTATTTTTCTTTTCTTAAGCAAGTAAATATAAACGCCAAGCGATACAATACCGTCAAAAGCATTTCCAATGCCAAACATTAAGGCTATACCGATAAGTGAAGGTGTCCAAACACCTGTTATATACAATATAAAGCAAACCCCGTAATAGACCGTATTCGTCACTATTGACTCAAACAACATATAACTTGTTTTGCCTATGCCGTAGAAAATTGCGTCAAAAACGTTTTGAAAAGCAAATACCACATAGAAACCAAGTAAAACCAAAACAAGGTCAAACAGTTTATCTACGTCGTTAAATTGCAAAACGTTTGTCATAAACGGTTTCCATAACGGTATAGTTACACACCATAATAAGCACACTATCGCAGTTATTCCGACATATCCAAGCGACTTATTCTGTATTGCCTTTTCATCTTCGGCACAATCCTTTTTAATGAGTTCGGCAAGTTGTAATATAGGAAGCAACAGCCAACCCCATATAAAGTTATTTGCAACCCAGTACGTTCCCTGTTCGCCAACAACGTTTACCATACGGCAAATCATAAGCATATAGGCAATGTTTCTGACGAAAGACTCTAAACCAGATATCCCACCGATTTTAGCAAAATCTTTCATCCAAGAAAAATCAAGTTTGCTCTTTTCAAATATCTTAATATTCTCTTTGTTTACAAGTATTAAGGAAATAACAAATAAAACTATATTTACGATTATATTTGAAAAACCTATTCCGTTTACTCCGAGTTTTGCCGACACGCTTAAATTTGAAACTAAAAACGTATCAAGTACAACGCACATAACAAGTTTTAACGCGGTTAAATAGTATAAGTATTTTTGTTTGCCTATTTGCACCAAGACAACGAGTAAAAAACTTGAAAGAATACCTATTAGACTGGCAACACTCTCGATTCTTATGTAGGTCGCCGACTGTCCGATAATATCGGGACTTGTCGACATTAAAGACAATAACGGTTCGGCGAATATAAAGATTATGAGAGACAAAACAAGGTAGATCGCAAACGAAACTATCAAGCCCGTTTTTACTCTGTTCGTTAATTGCTTTTTGTCGCTTATGACTTTACCCATAAAGAAGTAAAGCGGTAAAATAATGCTTTCCTGTATTATTTCGTAAAACAAATTTACCCACGATAACTGTCCTGCTATCGAAAACGAATATTCGCTCGGGAAACTACCCAAAAAGAAAACTCTTACCGTAGTGTAAATCGTCGGAACAAGCCCTAAAACGATAAGGGCGAAGAATAATTTATAATCGATTTTCTTTAACGATTTTATAAGTTTCATACGATAAATACTTTTATATCTGCTTGATACTCTTGATTAACAAGTTTGCAACCTTTAATAATATCAGCATTTTTTCTTTGAATTGTTGATCCACAAAGAAAACTTTGTAATTTGCCTTATACTCTTGATTAACAATGTAAACTTTTCCAGCCATAACTATTATAACTCCTTTTTGTGTTTTTTCAACTATAATCCCATACCGCATAGCATTTACTTTTATATGTTAAAAGCGGTACAAAAAAAGTGCCGCCCCTATGAGAGACGACACTGTAGAATATACATCTCGCATAGTTACCACACTATTTTCGAATAATCATTGAGAACGATTATTGTGCGATACAGTATATTGCTACCGATAGCAGTATCGTTCTCAAGAAAGGGTATAATACCCCTATAAGATAAAACATTCGAAAATAATGTGGTAGCGTTAGTATAGCACAAAAACGAACAAGAATCAATATCCCAAAAGGGGTATAAAAAATATTTTTTTATTCGTATAGTCGGCAAATGGCACTTTGGCGGGTGCTTGACATATACAAGCGCGCCAAATAAAAGGCACCCTAAACAGGGTGCCTTTTGGTTTGGCGGAGAAAGCGGGATTTGAACCCGCGCTACGATTCACTCGTACTACTCCCTTAGCAGGGGAGCCCCTTCAGCCACTTGGGTACTTCTCCATGGCTCAAGAATTACTTGCTTTATTCAATGCCCTAATATAATAGCATAAAAAAATAGGCTTGTCAAAGTTTTTGTTAAAATTTTTATTAAAATCTGACTTTACACGATAACGAGCGTTAATTTAGCGCCAAGCGCGACAAATAATAAATTATTCAAGCGGGTCAATCTTCCCGCTTTATAGCAAAAGACGACGCTCGTAAGCGGGAAGATAAAAACTATACGCTTAAATTATATTTTGTAACACATTCGGGTATTATGAAAACCGAATAACTCCATCAATCTTTTTTGAACAGATTGACGTCCAACTTGTTGTAAGGTATCTCGACGCCTACTTCCTTTAGTTTTTTGAATACCGCTTCGTTGACGTCAAAATAGCATTGCCAGTAATTTGCCTTTTCCGTCCAAAAACGACACACGAATACGAGAGCGCTCGAACCGTGTTCTTTTAATCGAACGGTATAGCCGTCCTCGTGAAGAATAAGTTCGTGGGCGTCCAAAACGTCGTAGAGGCATTTTTTTACGACGTCGATATCGCTGTCGTAAGAGACGCTGAAAGTCATATCAACGCGCCTTTTGGGGTTCGTGGAGTAGTTTGTTACCGAATTATCCGCGAGTGTGGAATTGGGAACGACGACTATCTTGTTGTCGGGCGTCAAAAGCTTGGTCGAAAATATGGCAATGCTTACAACCGTACCTTCGACTCCGTTACAACTTACGTAGTCCCCTTCCTCAAAAGGTTTATTGGCAACCAGGATCATTCCGCTCGCAAAGTTAGACGCTACTTTTTGCAGCATGAGCGACACGGCAAGACCCGAAGCCGACAAAATGGTGATGACGTTTGACAGGTCTATCCCGAGCATCATGAAGATAAGCAGAAAGTATATAAAATATAGAACGACTCTTAAAGTGTTTGACAAAAAACTATAAGCAAGTCGGCTCATCTTTTTGCCTTTGGTTTTCTTTGACGCTCGGTCTACCGCGCGGAGAATAAGTTTTATGACGAATATTCCCGCAATCGCCACGACGACGAACGCAAGCAGGTGCGCCCAGCCGTAATTATCGACGAACCACACCTTGAAATCGTTCCATAATTTTTCAAAAAAATCTTGCATTTATCGACCTATAGGCTTACTTTTTCTTTAATTCGGACAAAATCTCGGTAAGTAACTTTTCGGTTTGAGTGGGCTCGGCGGGAGCGGGTTCGGCTTCGGGTTCGGGAAGTGTGGGAACCATTTCGGGATGTCTTTTTTCCATTCTCTTGACCCATTTTTGTTCGAAGTCGGTGAGCGGTTCGCCTGCCTTCATCTTCTCTTCGCACCTTACTTTCATCTTGGCGTTGACGTCGGCTTCTTCCTTAACCTTATTCACGGTCTTAACGATGATAAACACCACGAAAGCCACCAAAATAAAGTTGATTATAGCGCTTATAAACGCGCCCCAGTCGATATAGATGGAAGACGCCAGATCGATCGCACCGTTCTCGTCGTAGGCGGGAGATAAATGGTGTAAGCGGAGGACAAAGCGTCCTTTCCGCCGATAGCGGACAAGCACCAGTTGATGAGCGGTTGTAAACTTCCGCCGGTCAAAGCGGTGACGATCGCGGTGAAGGCTCCGCCGATAATGATACCGACAGCCAGGTCAAGCACGTTGCCGCGCTTAATGAATTCACCGAATTCCTTGAAAAACTTTTTCATAAGAGTTCTCCTTTAATGTATTATTTTTGTTTGTTAATCGCCTTATAGGGGCGTTTATCACATTTTTTCGGGCGTCTTGATGCCGAGAAGCGACAGCGCTTTTACAAGGCACGTTCTCGTTGCGAGCGTAAGTCTTAACCTGTACACCGAAGTTGTTTCATCTTCGGTCACGATCTTATGCTCGAAGTAGAACTTATTGAACGCTTTAGATAGATCGACCGCAAAACGGGTCACGAAACTCGGCTCGTACTTTATCGCCGCCTGACGGACGACTTCCGGGAAGGTCTCGAGCAAAACCGCAAGGTTATATTCGTCCTCGTTGACCGTTTGGACGGTTTGCGCGGCGGAAACATCCAACTTCTCGCCCTTTTTAAGAACGCTGTTACACCTTGCTACGGTATATTGACAGTAAGGTCCTGTTTCGCCGTCAAAGTTTAAGACCTTATCGAAACTGAAAACGATGTCCTTTATTTTTGCGCTCGATAGCGCTCCGAAAATGACCGCTCCCGTTCCGACCGCTTCGGCGGTTTTTTCCTTATCTTCAAGGTTGGGGTTTTTGCCTTCGATGACTTTGAGAGCCTTTTCGACGGCTTTATTTATGACGTCCTCCAAGAGAACGACTTTACCCTTTCGAGTACTCATTGCGCCGTCTTCCATGGATACCATGCCGTAAGAAACGTGCACCATGTCCTTATACCAGGGCATACCCATGAGTTCGAGCACCTTGAAGATCTGCTTGAAGTGAAGGTCCTGTTGATAGGCTACGACGTACAGACATTTATAAAAATCGTAGGTGTTTTTGCGGTAAATCGCGGCGGCAAGGTCGCGAGTGGCGTAAAGGCTTGCCCCGTCCGAACGCAGAATGATGCAAGGGGGCATATCGTATTGGGATAGGTCGACTATCTTCGCTCCTTGGCTCTCCTTCAAAAGCCCGTCCTTTTCGAGCATTTCTACTACGGGAGCCATCTTATCGTTATAAAAACTTTCGCCCGCGTACGAATCGAATCTGACGTCTAAAAGTTTATAGATCTTATCGATCTCCTTCAAAGTAATCGCCTTGAAGGTCTCGAACAAACTGACGCACTCTTTGTCGCCGTCCTCGATAGCCTTAAAATAAGCGCGGGCGCAGTCGTCGATTTCGGGGTGCGCCTCGGCTTGCTCGTGATAGTAAACGTACAATCTCGTAAGTTCTTTAAGCCCCAGACGTTTGACCGTATCCATATCCCCCCACGTCTTGACGGCGTAGATAAGTTTACCGAACTGCGTGCCGTAGTCGCCAAGGTGGTTTATGCCGACGGTATTATAGCCGAGCGCCGAATAAATCCTGTAAAGCGCGGCGCCGATAACGGTGGTGGAAAGGTGCCCTATATGAAAGGGCTT
>JAFVDA010000104.1 GCA_017478765.1 Clostridia bacterium | reverse complement strand
AGCGCCGTAAGGGCGTATTTACGCATAGAATGTGTTCTCATTTTTTCTCCTAACCTAATCAAAAATTTTTTTGTTACGCCGTTTTTCGGCGCGGGTGTTTTCGCTCTACTTAAAGCCCGAGCGAAAAACGGTCATTGATTTTCGCTATCCGATTGTTCCAAATCCCATTCACCGTCAAATCCGTCGGGACCTGACACTTCGAGCACGATCTTTTCGTCTTCGAGCGATTGTTTGGGGATTATCGTTACCTTCGGTTCGATCATCCTTTTCATTTCAATTCCTCCTTTTGAGTTAGATTGAATGCGTTTTTTTTGCAAATCATAAGCGTTTTTATCCGACCGCAACGCCGTCTTCGTCAAGTAATCGGTTAAGGATATTGCTTTTGCTTTGTAAAAGCAAAAGCAATAGGGTACCCTATTGACGAGCCGACTGGAAGAAACGTACAAAACGCCCTTTTAACTTTTTGCTTACTATAATATAACATATTATACGTTAATAGTCAAGTTTTTTGAAAAAAATTTTTTTCGTCGCACTCTTAACGTTACGGATAACGATAAAAAAATCACGAAAAAATCAGCCGAAAATCGCAAAAAAAATTTTTGTAAATCGCACGATATAGACGGGTTTTCCGATTAAAAATGTTACCTAAAGAATATTTTTTATAATATACGATTGCAAAAAAGACGACCGTTTGATATAATCGTTTTATGGACGCAAAAACGATCGTGATCATTATCGCAGCCGTTGCGCTGCTTATCTTAGCCCTGTACGTTATTATACGGCTGAAAACGGCAAAAAAGGCTCCGAGATACGTCTTAAAGGACAGCCTTGTGACTCGTTCCGAGAAGGCGTACCTCGACGTTTTTAACGCATATTTCGGCGACAACTATCTTATAATACCGCAGGTAAACCTTGCTTCCGTCATAGATAAGGAAGGCTCGGGGTTTCGGAGCGAACTATTCAGAAACGTGGACTTCGGCGTGTTCGACTTTAATTATCGCCCCATACTCTTGATAGAGATAAACGATAGAACGCATTTGAGAAAGGACAGGCGCGAGCGTGACGAAAAGGTCAATTCAATATGCAAAAAGGCGCGTATTCCGCTCGTTACGTTCTGGACTCGCGACGGCATTGACAATAACGACATCTACAAAACTTTGAAAAAGTACCTTTAACGGGCGCTACAAAACATAATAATATAATAAAGGCTTTCGCCAAAACCAAACGGTTTAGCGAAAGCCTTTTTTAAGTGTTTTATTTATCCGCTATCTCTTCACGAAACGACTACGCAAGGCATTTCCCAAAGTTTTGTGAGAGTATATCTCTTGCCGTTTAAGGTAACGCTCGAGCCGTCGGTAAACGTCAAGCCCCTGCCGCGGATATCGCCGTTGTTGTTGGCGCCGCCGTTATCGTAGTTGGCGCCGTCAAGGCTGATATGCGGATAGAGCGTTTGCCCTACTGCAAGATCGGTGACGTCTATCTGAATGGTAAACGACATGGCGGTAAACTGCGATTGGAACAAAGGATACGTAGTCGCTCCGTCAAAGAACTTAACGCTCGTAGCCTTATATCCGTACTGCTGACCGGTCAGGACGTACAAAACTTTGTTGTCGGACACGATCAACTCGGCGGTCTTGACTACGAAGTCCTGTTTAGCCGCGACCGAGAAGGTCTTTGTCGCCGTCTTGCTTGCGTCGGCCTTTAGTGAAGCGGTTACTTCGTTATCGCCGTACTGCACGAAGTTCAAGGATTTATCCGAGCCGCTAAACGATAAAGTATATTTGTCGCTCGTCAAGACGGTGGTGTTGCCGTCGCTCATCTTGCCGATGACTTTGACGTTAAGATCGGTATACGGCGTGTAAGCGGCGTAATCGAAGTAGCCTATCTCGACGTCGGTGACCGTAGCGCCCGCCGCAACGGTGTTGCCTTTCGCGCGGTAGGTTATATTGTCCACGTTGATGGTGGAAAGCGATTCGCCCCAACAATTGGTTTCGCCGAGAGTGCTCGACTTAAACGTGAATTTAACCAGATTTTCGCCCGGTTCGAGCGGAACGTTATCTATGGTAAAATCGCTGTAAACGTTGAATAGGGGAGCGTAATCTTTGTTCCTTGAAACGCCTTTTAAGACTATCGAGTCGGGTATGACGACTTTTGCGCCGTTGACGGTCAAGTCCATAATGGTGTTTATTTGCAAAGGCTTCATGTAGTAGCCGCCCTCGGCGCCTTTATAGTCCTGACAGTTACTGTTGCTCGCGCGGACGGTGATGCTGCCGACCGAGCCCGTCTGACTGCTCAATTTGTATGAGACGGACGCCTCGTTGCCCGCTTGGACGGTCTTGCTGAACCCGCCCGCAAACGTAGCGGAAGCGCCCGACTCGACAAGCGCGCCCGAAGTGGTTTCGACGTATTCGGCTTCGGTTTTGGCAGATCCGCCGACTATCGTACAATTTTCGCCTTCGATCTTGGAAGTAACTACGGCGTCGACCGTAGCGGTCAGGGAAGCGTTGGTTTTATAGTAAACTTCAATGTGAGCGGACGCGCCCATTCTCGCGATGGTAGAACCGTTTCTGAAAGCGTATTCCGTGGCGACGAGCGCCTTTCTGTTTCCGCTCTCGTAATACCCCTCGACGTTGATGGTAGCCGTGCTGTAAGTATTGCCGTCGGCACCGTAAGCGTCGCCCGCGACGGTTATTCTCGTGACCGCGCCGTCGTCGACGGTGTTCGTGACGGTGATGGGAACTTCGACGGTTTTTTGAACTGAACCTTCCCTATAAACCAAAGTGACGGAGTTAGCGGAAGTTTGCAGCGAAGTGCCGTTAGTCACGGTGACCTGAGAGTTAGGAAGTATCTTTTTGGAGCCGTCGTTGTATTCGGCGACCAGCGTCATACCCTGCGTGCTGAAGTTCTGACCTACGGCGTAAGCGACGGTATAGGGAGCGGTTTCCACCTTGATATCCTTTACCGCAACGGGGGTAAGTTTGAAGTTGAGCGTTTGGCTCTTTCCGCGGAAAGTAAGCGTTACGTCACCGCCGTTTAAGTAGAAGTCGTCCGCGCTCGTAATGCTGACCTTGCTTTGATCAATGGTTTCCGTATACGGATCCTGACCTTCCGCCGTATAGGTCGCGGTGACGATAAAGTCTTCCGCCTTAGGCGAAGCCTTGCCGTTGTCGTAGTACCCCACGCCTTCCTTTAAGGTAGCCGTTATGGACGATAAAGTCGCTTTTGCGGGTTTCGTAGAAGGTTGCGAGCCTTGATTGCTTTGATTTGCGGTAAGTTTGGCGTTGTACGCCGAATAGGAAGCGAGCGGAATTATCGCAAGAGTAGCGACGAGTATGCCGATAAGCGAGAACACGACTATCTTTTCGATCAATTTTTTAAGATTTTTCTTCATGATATTTTTCTCCTTTGGTCAACCTTCCGTCGCTTTGGAATCGGGTGTTTCCGCGTCGCCGTCAAAGAACTTTTTAAGTACCGTCTTTCTCAAAATGGCGTACACCCAGAATAGGCATATACCTCCGACAAGAATGTCGAGATCGTACAATACTATCTTCCACCATTCCCAACTCTCGACGACCGAACCGATGACTATGCTGTCAACGTCGTCGGCTTCGTTGTAGACGGCGTTTTGGTATCTCGAACTTAAGAATGCGTAAGTGGCGTGATGTACGACTTCCCTTATCTGATTCTGGAATCTTGCGGAAGCGTTCGAATTATAGGCGCTTGCCAAACTATCGTCCTTTCCGCCGAGAAGTATATCTCCGCCCGCCCTTACGGCGTCTTCGATAGCCATGTATTTCAAGCCCCAACCGTCGCAGTAGTCGGTAATTATAAGCCCGTTAAAGCCGTATTCATTACGCAGAAGTTTGGTTATTAGAGTTTCGCAACCGCCCGTCCATACGTTGCCGATACGGTTATACGAAGTCATTATGCCCACGCAGCCGCCTTCCTGAATGGCTTTACGGAAGGGCTTTAAGTATATCTCACGTAAGGCTTGCTCGTTACACCAGGTGTACATAGCGTCCCTTTCGTGTTCGGTCTCGTACAGGATAAGGTGTTTAAGGTAGCAATAGTGCCCCGTATTTTTGAGCGCCTTGACCTGTTGGGTGAGCATTTCCGCGCTTAAAGTGGCGTCTTCGGAAAAATACTCGTAGTTTCTTCCGCCCCAGGCGCTCCTGTGCATATTTGCGCCGAAAGCGTACGCGCCGTCTACCGATAGGGTGGTCATTTCCTTGCCGTAGTTGAGCCCGAAGGTGTACGCGAGTTTTTTGTTCCAGGTTTGCGCAAGAACTGTGGTCGTCGGGAAGCCCGTGCCCCTTTCGTTACCTGCGTTGAACGAACGAACTTGGTTAGGTCCGTCGTAGTCGGCAAGTCTCGGTTTGCCGATGGAATTGACTGCGGCGTTACCGAACGAACCCTGATATATGACCGCTTTCGCTTCGTCGATGGTTATCTGATCGAGCACGCTGTTCCATAGAGGATCGTTGTAGTCCTTGCCGAGTTGCATGCCGAGCGAAGTGACTTTACCGTCCTTATATACCTTGGCTTTGCCGTCCGAACCGACCGAATCGGAATAGGTCGTAGAGGACGTTCTGTTCCAGGTAACGGAGCTATTTGCGACTGCGTTGCCCCATAGGTCGGTGGAAGCGCCGTCCCAAGCGTTTCCGTCGTCTTTAGAGTAGGTGTTATACTGCGCGATGGTCGCGTTCCAGGCCCTGTCGGAAAGCGCAGAGATGGTCTTGGGATCGGGAAGCGAACTTCTCGATATGAACCCTATGTTCTGATCGCTGGTCCTGCCGTCGAGCGAAGCGACTTCCTTGGAGTCCGCGCCCGTAAAAAGGTTGGATACCGTCTGTTCGGTTACGGGATCTTTGTCTATTACTATATTATTGTCGACGCGATAGGTTATAACGCCGTCAACGTTCTTTGAACCGGTAAGATAGTCTATCTTTTTGACGGTGTGCGAGTCGGTCATGAGTTTGACCTGATATTCGCCGTGTTCGAGAACGTAACCGCCGTGCGCGCCCACCGAACCGCTCAAGTTATAAGCGTCGTAACTGGCAAAATCGAAGACGTCGAGCGTTATGGAGAGCATTTCGTTCTCACCCGGCTGAATTACGTTGGTCTTTGCAAACCCTACGAGATTGACCGAGGGCTTTTCGACGCCGCCACGATAGTAAGGCGGTGTGACGTAAACTTCGACTACGTCCTGTCCCGGATATTCGCCGACGTTTTCCACGCTCAATTCGACGGTTATCTTGCTCTTATCGTTTATCGCCGAATTGTCGGCTACCGAAAGGGAATGAACGGTCCATTTGAATTGAGTGTAGGACAGCCCGTATCCGAACGGATATTGAACTACCGCTTGGTAACCGCTCAATCTCTTCGCCGCGCCCGTCTGCTCGTCGAGAACGTCCCTTTGGTAGGAATTCCATATACCCTCTACGTCTGCGGTTTCATACCACTTGTAGCCGAGATATACGTTTTCTATGTAATCGATGAAAGCGGGGGCTTGCCTCGTGGCTACGCCCGCGTTACTGCTTGCGCCTACCGGGTAGACGGAAGAATTTACGCCCGTGTAGTGACCGATGCCCTGAGAACTGGTTCTTAAATAGTTGACGTTGCTGGATAATTCGTAAGGATAGGTATCCGCAAACTTCCCGGAAGGGCTGACGAGATCGCCGTCGGCGTTCTCGCCGTACAACACGTACGGAATGGCGTTCGCGCCTCTCGTACCGGTCGCGCCGACGACAAGACAGGCGTCGATGCCGGGAATGGTATCCACAAAGTCGAGTTCCATGGTGTTGGTGGAGTTGACGATGACGATAACGTTTTCAAACTTCTCGCCGACGTATCTTAAAAGCGCTTCTTCTTCGGTCGATATTTCGAGATAGTGCCTTGAAGAGTCGTTGCTCGAAGCCTTGTTCTTGTACTGAATACGCGTCGGGTCTTCCGTTTCGCCCGCCTTTCTGCCGATGACTACGAACGCGACGTCGGAAAAACTTTGAGCCTGGTTAAGAAGAGCCTGCGAGTATTCGTTCATTGCGGGTTCGCAAAGAACGTAGAATTGATTGAAAAACGTATTGATGGAATCGGTATCGCCGACCGCAGGAGAATAGGTCTTATAAAAGTTTTCAAGACCTTCGTTATAGTTTACGCCGAAGTTTTTCAAAGCCTTCAATAGATCCACGTTATCTCCGGGTTTGCTCGCCGATTCGGGAACTACTCTGCCCGAGCCGGAACCGCCGTAAACCCAGTCGATAGACGAATGTCCGAATACGTTGACTTCGCTCGCCTCATCCCTGTCGAGCGGAAGAACGCCGTTGTTTTTGGTCAAAACCACGCCCTCGGTAACTATCTGTTCGGATAGCGCCTGACCGGAAGCCCTGTCCGCCGCCAAAGATTCCGCCGAAACGGAAGGAGCGCACAGCAAGCCCGTTATATTTTGCGCAAGCGTAGGTTCGAGCAAAATGCTATTGGCAACGATAATGACCGCGATAAGCACGGCTATGATGCCAAATTGAATGTAATGTCCTACCTTTAACTTCATTTCTACCTCCGCGTCCGAAGCGGTATTTCCGCCTCCCGACGCATTATTATTTTTTCTTTATAAATTGAAAATTAAAATTTTACCGCATGCGAGCGTCCGTCATACGGGAACGACGGGAAGATCTATCTCCCCGCTCGACGGCGAACTCGTTTGGCTGTTTTCCGAGCCGTCGCTCGGTTGGGTAGTTGCGTTATCCTGACAGGCTGCGAGCATAAACGCCGACGTTACGCAGATCAGAACGGCAAGTAATACCATTGCAAGTTTTTTGAACATATTTTCATTTCTCCTGTATTTATTTCAAAGTTAAAAGTTGAAAGATGTTTTTAGAAAAGTTTATTCTTGCGT
>JAFVDA010000103.1 GCA_017478765.1 Clostridia bacterium | reverse complement strand
GTAGACACGACAGGCAAGAACACTGAGGTCATAAAAAAATATATACAAAACCAACTGAAAGAGGATAAGGAAGCCATGCAATTAAGCATAGACTATCCCGAAGACCCTTTTAAGGGTAGCAAGTAACAATCGCTGAGGCTGCCAGGCCGTCGCATGAGCGCGTGGCGCTCGGGCTAGTATTCAAGGGCTATTGCCCGAAAATGAAGAACCACCCGCTCAGCGGGTGGGTAACTTTTGTCGTTTTGCAGTAAGCGTTACCGCAAAAAGTCAAAAACCAACGACGATTTGCGCTTATCTTCGGATAACGCTAAATTACGTCTTTGTAAAATCATGCTTAAATAACAAAAAAATGTTTGAGCCAAATTCAACGATTGCAGTCGGAAAGGGGATTTTCTCCGACCTTTTGTTTATCAAACGCCGTCGACGTCAAAAAACGATTGACAATGAACGGTAAATAAGGTAAAATAGTTAAGGACTTCAGTTTTTCAGGGTATTTTTTGCAAATGATTACGATAAAAGACATTTCAAGAAAGTGCGGCGTATCGCCGTCCACGGTGTCGAGAGCGCTCGCGGATAGCCCGCTTCTTCCCAAAACGACAAAAACGCGCATCCAACGGGCTGCCGAAGAGATGGGGTACGTCAAAAACGAGATGGCGACTTCGCTCAAAACGGGCGTAAGAAGAACGGTGGGCGTAGTCAACTTCGTCGGGCAAAATCTCGGGTTTGCGCACTACCTGTTTTCGGAGATACTCAACGGGTTTTCCACCTACATAAACGATATCGATTACGATATATTGCTTATTTCCGACAAGACCTTGCAAATGGGTGAAAACCTTATTCCGTACTTAAAATCCAAACAACTCGGCGGCGTGCTTATACTGAGCGGTTACTACGACTCTCAAGGGTTAAGGCAACTTATCGGGAGCGATATCCCCGTGGTCGTGGTCGACCCGCGTGAAGAGATACTTTTATCCATGGCGGACTGCGTTTCTTCCGATAATTTTTCGGGAATGTACGAACTGACGAGCGAAATTATCTCAAAGGGGCATAAAAACGTCGTGTTCGTTACGGGCGAAGATTATTACGTCACTCACGAAAGGGTAAAAGGTTTCAAAAAAGCGCTTGCCGATAACGCAATACCCTTCAGCGACCAAATGATAGTCCGCGGCAATTTTTACAACTTGTCCGCCGTTGCCGATAACGTTTTGAAGATATTATCTTACGATAATAACCCCACTTGTATTATTTTTTCCGACGACTATTGCGCCGTCAACGCGTACGAAGTTCTTCGCAGTAAGGGCTTGACCGTCGGGCAGGATATATCGGTTGCCGGGTTCGACGGGATAGAAATGGGCAAGCACATGAGCCCAAGACTTACCACCGTCGTGCAGGACGCCGAAACCATGGGCGCCACCGCCGCGAAAACCTTGGTCGACCGAATGAACGGAGCGGAAAAATCGGACACGAAACTTATCCCGACCGGCTTATTTTTGACCGAAAGCGTCAAAGATCTCAACTGAAAATCTTAGTTTTGATAAAAACCTTGTTGCCCTCGGCGGCTTCAAGGTTTTTTTTGATAATTTTTTTTCAAAAACATATTGACATAGCGTTTAATATATTATATAATATAATTACGCAAACGATTGCATAAAACGATTGCATAATATTTTTTATGGAGAACGCTATGAAAAAGATCATCAGTTTCATTATGGCTATCGCGCTCGCAATGTGCGCTTTTTCGCTCGTTGCATGCGAAGAACAGGCAGCTCAACCCATCGTTATCTGGACGTTTACCGACGAACTTGGCAAAATGGTTGAAAACTATTACAAGAAAAACGTCGACGCTAACGCCAACATCGAGATAAAGACCATGGGCGTAAACGACCTTTCGACAAAACTCGACAGCGCTTTGAGAGCGAGAAAGAACCTTCCCGATATCGTAGCCATCGAGGAAAAGTACATTTCCAAGTACGCCGCTTCCGGGGCGTTCATGTCCTTGCAGGATATGATCCCGAGCGACAATCAGATGTACACCTACGCGCTCGACGCCGCAAGGGATAAAAACGGCAACGTCATGGCATTTGCCTGGCAGGCTACCCCCGGCGCGCTCTACTACAGAACCGATATGGCTCAGGAAATTCTCGGCGTAAACAATCCCGAAGAAATGCAAAATATGGTCGACACCTGGGAAAAGTTCATGTCGGTAGCGCAAACGCTTAAAAACTACAACGGCGCAAAGTTTTCCGACGTAAGGATACTCTCCGACGTCGCCGCTCCCGCGCGCGCTTTCTATTCCGAAAGAAACGCTTCCTGGATAGTCGACGGAAAACTCTCCATCGAAACCCAACTTTATAAGGGCGAAACCAGCCTTTACGAGATAATCAAGACCTTGCAGGTAGGTAACGGCGTTTGGGGGGAGAGCGAAGACCCCTTCATCAACGAGACCACGGAAAGGACGACCGCTTGGTTCAACGATATGTCGCAGGATAAGGTATTCAGCTACCTGCTTCCTTCTTATTCGCTGCAATACGACTTCAAAAAATACGCTAAAAACGCTACCGCCGGCACCGATACGACGGGTAAGTGGGCTATATGCCAAGGCCCCGCGGTATATTCCGACGGCGGAACGTGGCTGGGTATACTCAATTCCTCGACTAACGTCGAAAAGGCAAAAGAGATCATTCGTTATTTCACCATGGACGAAGGCTTCCTTCGCACCTGGGCTAACGACACGGGCGACTTTATGAATAACAAGGCGCTCATGACCGAGTTCGCGAACGACGCCAACCGCGCCGAAGCCTTCCTCGGCGGTCAAAACCACTACGCGCTGTTTAACCAAATAGCCAACAAAATAAAGGGTAACAACCGCACGGCTTACGACTCCAAGATCAACTCCATGTTCAGCGAATGGGCTATCAACTACGCAAAAGTCGAAAACGTAAGTTTGTCCTCGGCTAAACAGGACGCTTTGAACGGCTTCGTCGAAGGCGTTGCGGGCGCTTACTCTTCGGTCATCGACACCGATAATATGACTTTCGACCTTGACTGATAATTCTAAGGACAGGGAAACTAACAAAAAACCTATCGCAACTCATTTTGGGGGGAACACGAAATGAAGGGTACAAATGTCAACAGACGAGGAGTATCGTACGGAAAATACGGCGCGCTTTTTATCACGCCGTTTTTCGTCATTTTCATGATATTCCAACTCTACCCCATCGTATATTCGATAATCATAAGTTTTACCACGTTTTCGGGCTTTCAGATAAAAGTCGACCTTTCGGACCCTACGTTCGAGCAGTATACCTTTTTATGGTCCAGCCCGAGATTTTGGCAATCCATACTCAATACGTTTATCATCTGGCTTATCAACTTTATTCCGCAAATAGTGCTTGCGTTCGTGTTTGCGGCGATATTTTCTTCGGTAAGTTTGAAACTACGCGGTTCCAAGGCGTTCAAGATAATTTACTATCTGCCTAATATCATCACGGCGGCTTCAGTAGCAGTTCTATTTGAAACGCTCTTCGAGTACAGACAGGGCGTTCTGGATACGGCTATCAAGTTTTTCGGCTGGGTGGGGGACGATTTCAATATCGCCCGCTCCATTTGGGGCACAAGGCTTTTGATATCCTTCATTCAGTTCTGGAGATATTTCGGCTATACCGTTTTGACGCTCGCCGCGTCCATGATAAGCATAAATCCGTCCTACTACGAGGCAGCCAAGATTGACGGCGCCACAGGCGTTAAGTCCTTCTTCCATATAACCTTGCCGTTGATGCGCCCGATAGTTTTATACACGCTCATCACCAGTTTGGTCGGCGGATTGCAGATATTCGAGATGCCCTACCTTATGTACGAGGGCGGCCCCGGGCTTCCCAACGGCGGCGGCGCGACCGAAACTACAGCCGTGTACATCTATCAGATGGCGTTCGGAACGGGTTCGGCTAACAACTACGCGCTCGCTTCGGCTGCCTCCGTATACCTGTTTATTATAATTCTCGTTTTGAGTTACATAACTTTCAGGTTCTTCGGAAAGGAAGCCTTCGGCATCGAGAGAAAGCCCAAAAAGGCAAAGGAGAAAGCTAATGCGTAAAACCGACCAAGGCGCTACCTTAAAGCCGACTCTTCACAGAAAAAACGAGGGCGCCCATAGATTTTTGGGTATGCGCGCAAACGAATGGGTGATATTTTTCGTGTGCGTATTCTTTGCCTTCATCTGCATATTCCCCGTGTGGCTCATGATAGTCAACGCGACGAGGACCACCACGCAGATAAATCAGGTCGGCGGCTTTTTGGCGCTCATTCCTTCCACTCACTTTTTTGAAAACGTTCAAACGCTCACAAACTCCGGGTTCGATATATTCGGCGGGTTCGTAAACAGCGTTATAATCGCCGTACTCAGCACGTTCCTGTGCGTGTACTTCTCGGCGCTGACCGCTTACGGGTTCGTCGGGTATAACTTCAAATTCAAGTCGGCGTTGTTTGCCGTTCTGTTAGCGACCATGCTGATCCCCGGTCAACTCGGCATGATAGGCTGGTATCAACTGGTATCCGATCTGTATCTTATGGATACCTGGATACCGCTCATTATCCCTTCCATTGCGTCGGCGACTACGGTATTTTTCTTGAAACAATACTTCGAGGCGTCTTTCAGCAAGGAGATAATCGAGGCGGCGAGAATAGACGGTTCGAGCGAATTCGGAACGTTCAACAGGATAATTTTGCCCATTTCCGTCCCGGCGCTCGCGACCATGGCGATCTTCTCGTTCGTGTACGCCTGGAACAACTACATGGGTCCGTTGATGATACTGAACAGCGAGGAACTTTTCACCTTGCCGCTATGGATCAACAAACTCAACACCTTTAACCACGATATCGACTACGGCGCGCTGTACGCGGGGCTGGTGATAAGCGTTCTTCCGCTTATTCTTATCTATCTCGCGTTCTCCAAGTTCATAGTCGGCGGGCTTACGCTCGGCAGCGTTAAAGAGTAACAACTATTATCAAACGATATTAAGGTGATAAAATGCAAATAAAAAACCCCGTTTTGACGGGCTTTAATCCCGACCCTTGTATTCTTGCAGCCAAGGGCAAATACTACCTTGCCACTTCCACTTTCGAGTACTATCCCGGCGTTCAGATATTCGAGTCCGCGGACCTTGTAAACTGGAAGGTCGTC
>JAFVDA010000102.1 GCA_017478765.1 Clostridia bacterium | reverse complement strand
TTCGTCGGACAAACGCACCTTCTCGGCAAGAATAAAATACTTCGCAATCTCATCGAGAACGACAAGGTAGGCTCGATGATTTTTTGGGGCCCGCCGGGAGTAGGCAAGACCACTCTTGCAAGGATAATAGCCAAAAAGACCAAATCGGCGTTCATTGATTTTTCCGCCGTGACGAGCGGCATCAAGGAAATAAAAGAAGTCATGGAGCGTGCCGAACAAAACCGCAAATTCGGCGAGCGTACCATACTGTTCGTGGACGAAATTCACCGTTTCAACCGTGCCCAGCAGGACGCGTTTTTACCGTACGTCGAAAAGGGCAGTATTATCCTTATCGGAGCGACTACCGAAAACCCTTCTTTTGAAGTCAACGGGGCGCTACTGTCAAGGTGCAAGGTGTTCGTGTTGCAGGCTCTAAAGCCTGAAGAGATCGTCGTCCTATTGAAGAACGCCGTTTCAAGCCCCAAGGGTTTTGGCGACACCAAGGTTACGATTGACGACGAGTGTTATCTGATGATAGCCGAGTTTTCCAACGGCGACGCGAGGAGCGCCCTTTCCACTCTGGAAATGGCTGTCTTGAACGGCGACGTTCAGGACGACGGAACGGTTGTCGTCACCAAAGAGACGGTCGAACAATGCACGCAAAAAAAGTCGCTCTTATACGACAAGACGGGCGAGGAACATTATAATATCATCTCGGCGCTGCATAAGTCCATGAGAAATTCCGATCCCGACGCCGCCGTGTACTGGCTTGCGAGAATGCTCGAAGCGGGCGAAGATCCGCTGTATATTGCAAGAAGGGTGACGAGGTTTGCCAGCGAGGACGTCGGGCTTGCAGACCCAAAAGCGCTTGAAATAGCCGTTGCCGCGTATCAGGCGTGCCACTTTATCGGCATGCCGGAATGTACCGTTCACCTTACGCAAGCGGTGGTGTATATGTCGATGGCGCCCAAGTCCAACGCGCTCGACGTAGCTTACGCTCTCGCCAGGCGCGACGCGCTCGAAACTATAGCCGAGCCCGTTCCGCTGGTTATAAGAAACGCGCCCACAAAACTTATGCGCGAACTCGATTACGGCAAAGGGTATAAGTACGCGCACGACTACGAAAACAAACTCACCGATATGCAATGTTTTCCAGATTCGCTTGCGGGAAAGTAGTATTATAGGCCCACGGAAGAATGAGTCGAAGACAGAATAAAATCGCGCTTGGAAGAGATCAAAGCCTGGAAAAACTCTCAATCGAAAAAAAAGAAGTAATAGACGTGATTTTATTCGTAAATCAATTATCAAACATAGTTCGCCAAGGGTAGAGCGGAATGCTTGCCTTGGCGAATTTTTATTGTTTTGATTATCCGTCAGATAATTCGACAATTTTTAACGAAATTCAACATTTTATTGTATGCTTTTGATTGAAATTATCAAATTATGTCGAAAAATATCGTATTTATGAGGTTTTTGCGTAAAACTTTTTAATAAAAACTGTCATATATTTGAACAAAATTGTTGAAAATCATTTTATTTTGTAAACGTTTGTGGTATAATTGACTTAAAATAAGCAAGTTTATGGGAGTGACGTTCGACAATGAAAAAGACGGTTTACGTTTTACAGGAGAAGGCGGACAGCATCGATCAGATAGTAGGCTACTTAAAACACAACTTTGATATAGTCGGTAGTTCGACCGACGGAAGCCGCGCGCTTGGCGAGATAGCGGAGTTAAAGCCGAATTTTCTCGTGACGGGGCTTATTTGCAGCGGAATAGACGGTTTTGCCGTAATGCAGGGCATAAAACGGCTGGCGCTCGATATAACGACGGTCGTTGTCAGCGCCATCACCAACGACGAAGTTATAAAACTTGCGATGGAGTCGGGCGCAAGATACTATATGGTCAAGCCCATCGACGGCGCGGTGCTTTCCGACAGGCTTGCGTCTTTGAGCGAAATTACCGCGGGAGGCGGATATCGCGACAGGGAGAGTCTTGACGAAAAGATAAGCAAGATATTCATATCCGTAGGCATTCCGCCGCATATCAAGGGGTACGCTTACTTAAGAGAAGGCGTAAAAATGGCGGTCGAGTCGCCTGAAGTGATCAATAATATAACCAAAAAACTATATCCAGGCATAGGCGAAAAGTATCGGACTTCCGCGAGCAAGGTGGAACGAGCCATTCGCCACGCGATAGAAGTAGCATGGAATCGCAACAGGATAGACAGCATCAACTCGGTTTTCGGCGTGCGCGCGTACGTCGGATCGGAAAAGCCGACCAACGGCGAGTTTATCGCTCTCGTTGCGGATAAGATGATACTTGAAAGGGCGTAAAATAAAATTTGTATCTTATGCGCGCCGTTTGGCAAGAATACAAGGGGATCGTGACTTTTACTTAAAAATTAACGAAAACGTTCGGTGTAAACTATCCATCGAACGTTTTTTTCTCTTAAACAATAGCAAAAAACAGGTCGACTGAGGTCGAAACCGAGGGGCAAAACGAGCCCGAATAAAAAAAATTAAAAAAAATTGCAAAAAACAGTTTACAAAATCAAACATTACTAATATAATAATTGCGCTATAACACTTTAAGCGCGGCGCCACCTGCCGCCCCGATCGCGTAAGATCGAAGAGAAACTATTTGATAGGAGAAGTTATCCCTATGCCTAAATATAAACTTTGTCCGAGATGCGAGCTAAACTATATCCCCGAAGACGAGGATCTTTGCGGCGTTTGCAAAGCCGAACTGAAAATCGGTCCGCAACTCATGTTTGCCGTTGACGAAGAAGCCGAAGCGAGCGAAAAACTTTGCCCGGTTTGCGGCAGAGTGTACATTCCTTTCGACGAGGATATGTGCGATTCCTGTAAGGAAAAGGAAAGTTATTCCGTCGATACGACCGTCGATACCGATACCGACGAAACCTGGCGCGATTATCTTGACGAGGACGAAAAGGACGATATAGTCAAAGACGAAGATGAAGATATTATATCTTTCAGCGAGATAGAAAAGGAAGAAGCCGAAAGTTATCGCGAGGAAGAAGAGGAAGAAGAGTTCCCCGAAGAGCGCGTCAACGACGAGCCTGACGACTTCGAGTATCTCCCCATCAACGAAGAGGACTTTAACGAAGAGGACGAGGAAGAGGAAGAAGTCGGCGAAGACGAAGAAGATTTTTGATTCTGACGGGTTTCGCCCTAATTTACGTTTTTATTTTGCCGAAACGGTCAATAATAGTCGTATGATAAAGCAAAAAATCGACTACACGACGGTGAAAAACGGCATTGAAGGCTTGCTCGGGGAAAGAGTGAAGGTGCTCGTCAATCTCGGGCGCAACAAAACGACTTCCTTTTTCGGCGTGGTTTCGGCGTGCTATCCCGCGCTGTTTACCGTCAGCCCCGACGCCCCTTTCGGCGGAAAGACCAGTTTTTCCTATTCCGAAGTAACCTGCGGCGCAGTCACGGTGGAAAGATCCGCCGGATAATTTTGACAAAATAAACTCCCTGCCTAATTTTTCGGCGGGGAGTTTTTTTGAAAGTTGAAAGTTGAGAGTGGAAAGTTGAAATGTGGATATGAAAATTATATGATATTCTATCCGCTTCGTATTTGATTTTTAACTAAAAACTAATCTAACTCAACAAAAAATAAGTCAAAAAAATGTCACAGTCGATGATTTACAGAAAAGTCTATTCTTGCGTCAGCATATATAATATGCTTGACCGCAATTCCACTCTCCACTTTCCACTCTCCACTCTCAAAAACTCCACTCTTAAAAAACTCCACTCTCCGCTTTGAATATCGTGGTTATTTATCTTCAATTATTTTCCTTGCGCGTTCGTCGTGGCGGCGAAGCATTTCGACGAGCGCTTTTTTGCTGTCGACGGGTGAAGTGGGGCGCGATAATTGGGCGGTTTGTTTGGTTTCCGACGCGGAAGCGGGCGCCGAACGAGGTTGAAATTCCGCCTCGCTCGTGTTTTTCGGAGCGTCGCCGCCCTGCTCGTTATTTTGCTTTGACCTGTTAAAATACGCCCTGCCGATACTTGCGATGAAGTCGAGAATATTAAAGTTTTGCGCCATTTTTTCTCCTTTTTGACTTTTATTTGCGATAAACGATAAAAAAGTATTGATTATTTCAAAAAATGAGTGTATAATATTTTTTACTTGTAATACTTTACCTTAAAGTTATATGCGCTTTGCGGCGCGGATATGATATCCGATCCAAGACCGATAAAGCGCCGACAAAATCCAAGCAAAACAAGGAGCGCTTAAATGAAAAAACTTATTTGCTTAATGCTTACGCTTTGTCTTTTGGCTGCCGTTATGGTCGGTTGTTCGCAATCGTTTTCCGGCGTGACCGAATATCAGGGCGAAGTGTCCTCAAACGGCGGGTTCGTCGTCCAAAAGGGTGAATACGTCTACCTTATCAACGGTATCGAAGACCACACCGCCGATAACACTTTCGGTTCCGTCCAAAAGGGCGCCATCGTCAGGGCTAAGCTTGCCGACGTCAAGAACTTCGGCGCGGAAACCAAGACCGAATTGGTTATCCCCAAACTTATCTATACCGATTATTCGGACGCAAACGCCGGGTTCTATATCTTTGGCAACAACGTATATTATCCCACTCCTTCCGCCGATAAGAACAAACTCGGCGAAGTGCAGTACGATACTCTTCAATTTTGCAAAACTTCGCTCGACGGCAAGAAGACTTCTTTGATAGCCGAATTTTCCTCTCTGTCCACTCCCTACAGAATGGTCGAAAAGGACGGCAAGGTCTATCTGACCGTTTACACCGAAGTCACGACCGACGACGGAACGACCGCCAACAAACTCGTGACCTATTCCGAAGACGGCAAAAAGGTTTTTGAAAGCGACGCGGTCGGCTCATATATCTTCTCGACCGACGCGTCCGCCCGTTACGCTTTCTATGAAAAGAAGGCTTACAACGAGGCTCGCGAAGAAGAAGAGTCTTTCAGCGAAGTTTACCGTTACGACTTAACGGGAGCCGGTCAAACGCTCGCGTTCAGCGGAGCGGGTAAATACAGCGCCCAAACGGGTATCGGCACGCAGGGCGTTACCTTTGCGTTCTTGAAACTCACCGCTACTCAACTTTATATGAGCGAGACTTACGTCGATACTTCCGTTTCCAGCATAACCCGTTATTACGGCATCGAACTTGCCAATCTTACCGCCAAGGCGGAAGATAACTACGCGGGCTTGACGCTTTTATCGAACGGTTTGAATGCAGACAAGATATTCACCGCCAACGCCGTTTATTACGACTTCGACAAGATCCTTTATAACGACGCGAGTTACGGTATCGTTCGTTACGATTACAACAAGATGAACGATAAGACTTTCGGTCTTGAAACGCTCGTTTACGACGAGGATCTCGTAACCTACACCTACGCTTACGACGACGGCGAGTATATGTACTACTTCGGCCGCAACTTCTACTATAGAGTAAGCATTGCCGACGTGCTGACCGGTAACGCTACCGTTCAACAACTCACCTATACGCCTACTTCGGCGCACACCGAGTTCTATATTCCCGAAATTATCGACGGCGTGATCTTCGCGGCGAACACTTACGATCCCATGTACAGTTACGTTTGCGCTTATGATATCGATAAAATAGCGTCTATCACCGCTACCGACGATATGACGAGAGAAGAAGCGGTCGACAAGTTTGTCGCAGACTTTGCCGAGGCTACGAGAGCCGCAGTCCTTAACAGGCTTACTTACAGGGTGGCTTTGGTTACCGCTGCCGACGCGGATAGAGTTACCAACTATCTCAACAGCAATTACCCGGAAGACAGCGCTTCCTAAAATATAAAAATATAGTTTTAAGGTTCGTCGCGTTTGGGCGTTAGTGACCGAACGCGGCGAACTACATTATTTACCCATGTGGGAGTAGATAACGCGCGAACGATATGGTCGTTCGGCGGTGCAAGTCGTCAACTCGGCGAATTATTCTCGTCCGGCTTGCAGCGGCAGGGCGGTTTGATCCGTTTTTGCCGATCGAGACACGCGGCAGCAACTTTTGACCTTTCTTTTGGTCGAAAGGCGCTACTCGCGTTTTATTTTTTGCAAAAAAAGTCAAGGTTTATCGTATAAGGTAAACCCATCGGGAGACATTTATGAAAACTGTTATTTTGATACTTTTGCTTACGTTCGGCGTGCTTGCCTGGGCGCTTCCTACCTACGAGATACTCGCCGTTGCGATCATTCTTTTTATCGTCGGGCTGGCGATGATAATAAAGGGCGGCGACGTATTCGTCGACGGCGCGGTCAATATAGCCAAGGCGCTTAAGGTCCCGACCTTCATTATCGGCGCGACCATCGTAAGCCTTGCGACCACCCTGCCCGAAATGCTCGTTTCCGTCTTTGCCGCAGTTGAAGGCTCGGTGGATATGGCTGTAGGCAACGCCGTCGGCTCGGTCACGGCGAATACGGCGATGATACTCGCCATCTCTATGGTGGCTTCGACTATTTTCTGCGACAGGAAGAACAATCTTCTTCCGATACTTCTTCTCATTCTTGCCACCGCTACGGTCACTATAGGCTGTTTAGGCGGCAGTTTGAACGTTATAGCAAGTATTGCCTTAGCGGTTATATTCGTCGTGTTTATGGTCAATAACGCCCTTATGGCGAAAAAGCAGGGCAAGGAACTCAAATCCGAACTCGACCAACCCGTCGATAAAAAAGATCTGCTCAAAAACGTTTTGTTCTTTGTAATAGGTACGTTCGCTCTTGCCGGCGGAAGCAGGTTTCTGGTCAATTACGGCTCGTATATCGCGGGGTACTTCGGCGTTTCCGAACTGATAATATCCGTTACCATCATCGCGATAGGCACGTCGCTTCCCGAACTCGTGACGACCATAACCGCGCTCGTCAAAAAGGAAACTAATTTGTCGGTAGGCAACATAATCGGCGCAAACGTCATCGATATAACGCTTATTTTGCCCATTTGCTCGCTTATTTCCGGTCAACAACTGCCGATAAACACGAGAAGCGTATTTATAGACCTACCGGTGTGCTTCGTAATATCGCTCGCAGCCTTTTTGCCGCTTTTATTCAGGCAAAAGTCGAGTAAGTTCCAGGGAATTGCAATGCTGACGGCATACGCCGCGTATATAGTCGTTTTGGTGCTCTGCGAAGTCGGAGTTATCGTATTTTAAGTGTTTCCGATAGTTTTACGCCCCTTTCAACAACATAAAGCTGATATAAGTAAAGAGAGTATATTTGGAGAGCAACTTATGTTTAATATCGGAGATGCCGTTAAGGTAAAGCATAATAGTAAAATCGGTGCAGTTGTTGCCATTGAAAAAAATGATAACGCAACGAAGTATATTGTGCTTATCGATGGTAAAAAAGTCAATTATTATGAGGAACAAATTGAACTATTTGATATTGATGACGGTTATATTTTTTATTCAGCAAAGGAAATTAATTCTCTTTTGACAGCACGTTTGTTGCTAAATCCCAATATCGATTCACTATATTCTTTAAACTCGGCAAAAATAGATTACATACCGTATCAATTTAGACCCGTTCTTAAGATAGTAAAATCTGATAGTCCACGAATATTAATTGCCGACGGCGTAGGCGTTGGTAAAACGATCGAGGCAGGGCTTATCTTAAAAGAGCTTGAAGCACGATTTGACATTAAATCAGTCCTTGTTATCTGTCCTCGTCCACTTATTACCGAGCAAAAGTGGCAAAGCGAATTAAAAAATAAGTTTGGAGAAAAATTTGTCCATATTAACGGAGAAATACTTCGTTATTGCATTAATGAGTGCTATTTAGATGAGGAATGGCCGGATGATTATCAAAAGTGCATTATACCTTTTTCTCTATTCGATGAAGCGATTGTAAACGGTACGGCTGATGGTGGTCTAAAAAATCTCAACAAAAAGTCATTAACGGACTTAAAACCTTTTCCTAAATTTGACTTGGTAATAGTTGACGAAGCGCATCATATTAAAAATCCCAATACTTACGCGCATCAAGCCGTGGAAATGTTTTGTGAAAATGCCACGAGCGTTGTAATGTTGACAGCTACCCCGATACAGTTGGGTGACAAAGATTTATTTACGCTATTAAATATTTTGCGTCCTGATTTGGTTTACGATTACGAGAACTTTGAGCGCTTATCAGAGCCTAACCCCTTTATAAATGAAGCGGTTAGGCTGATTCGTAGTAATATCGTCGATTGGCAAGAGAAAGCGTTGTCAAATTTGATCGCCGCAGGAAAGACAAGTTGCGGCGCAACAAATCTTTTACCAAATCCAATTTATCAGAAGGCTATCGATATTTTGCAACATACAACCGTTACACAAGAGGAACGTGTAAGGCTAATTACCGATATTGAAAGTCTACATACCTTTGCTACTATCATAAACCGTACTCGCAGGCGTGATATTGGAGAATTTACAGTTAGAAAGCCTGAAACATTAAAAGTAACTTTTACGGAAGATCAAGCTACTCTTTACAATGAACTGTTGCGAATACAGGCAAATATTTTGCGGCAGTTACATGGTGATAGAAGTTTGCGTTTTATGATGACTACAATAATGCGTCAAGCGTCAAGTTGTATTCATGGACTCCGTCCTTTTCTCGAAGACATTCTAACTCGACGTTTCGATGAATTGGGGTTCACAAATGGCGATATGGGTGATGAAATCGACAATCCTTCAACGGAATATCTGTCTAAACCGCAAATTGTCGAAGCTGTTAAACAACTACTTGTGTTTACCGAGAATATGAGTAGCGACGATACAAAAGTCGAAGAACTCATAAAGGCTATTCAGAACAAACAAACTATGACAAATAACAAGGTAATGATATTTAGTAGTTTTCGCCATACCTTGCGTTATTTATATGAAAAGCTATCAGCACAGAATATCCGTGTAGGGATTATTCACGGTGGTGTTAAAGATGAAGAACGCGTTATTTTAAGAAATCGTTTTAAAGCTGACAGAACGCAAGACGATTCATTAGATGTGTTACTTTTTTCAGAAGTCGGTTGCGAGGGCTTGGACTATCAATTTTGTGATTGCTTGATAAACTATGATTTGCCATGGAATCCTCAGGCAATCGAACAGAGAATTGGTCGTATAGATAGAAACGGACAAAAAAGTGAGAGTATATCTATTATCAATATTATTACCGAAGGGACAATTGATTGTGATATATATGACCGTTGTCTTTCTCGTATTGGCGTGTTTAATTCTTCTATTGGTGATAGTGAAGAAATCTTGGGCGAAGTAACGCGCGAGATTTATAATGTTGTAGAAAAATATATTCTCAATCCTCAGGAGCGCGCGCAAAAGGAGTTACAGATTGCCGATAATGCCATTCGTAAAATGCAAGAGCAACAACGTTTGGAAGAAGAAAAACATACTTTTTTCGGCTTGGATTTAAGCGAGGAAGTTATGAGAAAAGAATTGCAAGATGCAACTAATATTCATTTGAGTGTTGATGCGATAGTCAGACTTGTAGAATCATATCTCGAAAAGCGGTTAGGCGTAGATAATCAATATATTCTCGGTAATGGTGTTGAAAAGACTTTGAGATTAAATTTAGAAAACCGTCGCACTCTTTTAATTGATTATGAGGCGTTAGGCAGACAGCCTAATCCTGTTTATAAGGCGTGGGATAATTATTTAACCAATAAAACGCCGTTTGAAAAGGTTACATTTGACGGAGAATACGCAACGAAGCATAAAGACGTAACTTTCATTATGCCTACTCACCCACTCGTGAAGCAAGCCATTCGATATTTCAGCGATGAACCTGTACAATGCAGCTTAACTGTCAGGACAAGCAAATTGCCGAGCGGTGATTATCCGTTTATAATTTATGAGTGGCAGTACAAAGGCATAAAGCCGAATTGTGTGTTGAAGGTTGTTACTTTAGACAATATTGATTCGAAAATGATGTTGGAGCTGATACATGATGCACTGGATTCGTACGATATAGAATTGTTTGAAACCGACAAATTGGAGAATTTACATTTTTCTATTTGGAAATCGGCTAAAGAGCAGTATCTTATCGATGCAGAGCAAAGCATACGATTCAAGATGAGCAGTTTGATATCAAGTCAACAAGGACAAATACGTGCTATCAAAAATATTTTAGCGAAAGCAACTGACGAGCGTATTATAAAGATGAAGAAAGCCCAACTGGAACGTTTAGAGCAATATTTTAAAGAAAAACAAGAGAAGTTAATAACTGAGATTGACAAATGTGATATTGTTGCTTACAAACTTGCTATTGGAATTTTACGCGTGGAGAACTGAAATGAGCAAATACAAAAGTTTTGAAGAACTTAAGGAAGCAAGATTAAAAGCTTATAAAGGAATGGTTGAAGGCGATGTGCTTGGATTTTTGGATCAGCACACAGGCTTTTATCCTGATCCCGCTCATTTCATTTATGAGTTGCTTCAAAACGCCGAAGATATGGAAGCAACTAATGTAACGTTCCGCCTTTTTGCGGATAAACTCATATTTGAGCACGACGGAACAAAACGTGATTTTGATTTAGACGACATAGATGCTATTACCAATAAAGGTAAAAGCCCCAAAGCCGATGATCCCACTCAGATCGGGAAATTTGGTATGGGTTTCAAAGCCGTTTATGTCTATACTAATACTCCCGAAATACATTCGGGAGTGTACGATTTTAAGATAGAAAATGTGATTGTTCCTAATGATGAGAATGTTCCCAAACTCGCTAAAAAAGGCTTTACACAATTCATATTTCCGTTTGATAATCCAAAAAAACCGGCAGCAGACGCCATCACGGAAATTAAAGAAGAAGGCTTTGGCGAATTAAATGAAACGTCGCTTCTTTTCTTATCGCATATTAAGACAATACGCTATTATTTGCCCGATGGAAGCGAAGGATGTATTTCTATCGAGGATAGGATTCAAAATGTTCATTTTCTCTATGCTATTACGGTAAACCAGCCTAATACTGATAAAGTGATTACATATTGGGCAAGATTTTCAGATGATTGTCCGATTATGGTAAGCGATAAAGACTCAAATAGTAAAGCTGAAAAATCATTCCCTGTATCTATTGCTTATCGTCTTATTAAAAGTGAAGATGATAGCTTTACGTTAGAAAGTTCTTTAGCGGGAAAGGTTTGCTTATTTTTCCCTACGGAAATGGATAGTCTTTTACGCTTTCATATCAATGCGCCTTTTGCCTCTACGGTTGCTCGTGACGTTATATTATCGAAAGGTGAAGACGGTGAAGCAAATGAAAAGTTAATTGGAAAATTAGCAGATTTAACAGCAAAGTCTTTGCACTGGTTTAAGAAAGCAAATATGCTCGACTATGCTGCTTATTCAGTTCTACCTACGCTGAGAGATTTTGACAACCAGCCAAACAGCAGATATAAGGTATTTGCTATACGCATAAAAGAAGAATTTGAAAAAGAAGAATTATTTATAACAGAAAAAGGTCAATATCGTGCTTTAAACAAAGTTTTTAGAGCAAGCAAGGATATTAAACTAATATTGCCCGATGAACATTTAGAGACAATATACGGTAAATATTGGATACCTTCGTTTTTGCCAGCTAACTTTTCTACGAATAAAGAACGTCGAATAGCGGATTTTATAATGCAGTTTTCTATTGAAGAGTATACGATAGAAAAATTCATTGATGCGCTGGATAAAGATAACAAGTTCTTCAACGATCTATTTTCCGCGCAAACCGATATTGAGTATTTTAAAACACTTTACGCTTTGTTTGCACAATCCAAAGAGCGCGAGCAAGATAAATACCCATACAGTTTTCTACTTTATTCTACTGCACGTACAAGAAATGAAATATTGCGTGAAGTTGCTTTTCTTTTTTGTGAAGATAAAAAGTTACATAGCGTACAAGATAATTTATTTTTAAAAACCGATTATCAACCTAAACATTATTTGAAGAATCCTATTTATGTGGATACATGTTGGAAAAACACTACACAAAAAGACGAGTCCATTAAAAAGTTTTTATTGTCAATTGGTGTGCGAGAAATGTCGGAGTCGGTAGATATTGGCGCAGGTTTGTCATATGATAACGATAGTGTATTAGTGATATGGCTTGATATTTTGGAGCAGTATAAAGAAAAACCTGATTCAATACTACAATATAAGGACGAAGAAATCTTTTTTGCTAGAAAGTCTAATGATTCTACAATATTTAGAGTTTGTGCCGCTGATTGCTGTTGGACAAAAGATATAGCGTTTTTCTATACGGATAAATATATCTTTGCAGAGGATTGTTACTCGGGTATAAATAATAAAATATTAGAAATTAAAGAGATATTTATTAAATTAGGCGGCAATGTAGAGCCAAAAATAAAAAAAATATATTTAGCTAATGATTATCCTTTATTTTCTTTGCTGAAAACAGAGCGTGAGCGCAGTAAGACTTGTAAGCGAGATGATTATACAATAGATGAATTTAATTGGAGCAAACTTAATGATATAAAAGCATACTCTTTGAAAAATGAAGCGCTAATTTTATGGAAATTAGTACTAAGATATAATAATCAACAAAGCTTGCATATATATTATAAAGCAAATAAAAGTGCATCCAAACAGAACAACTTAGAATCTTCACTTGTATATTATTTAAAACGCATTGCGTGGGTTCCGACCAAAAGTGGCGAATTTAAATGCCCTTATGAATTAACGGAAGATGATTTGCTTGATGAATATAAGTATGAACAGCAATCCATACTCCTTGCTGAAATATCAAAAAAGCCCAATGATGCGGTTGAGCGACTAAAAAACAAAGGTGTGCAAGACGCAAATATGCTAGCCTTTGCCGGGCTTGATTTTGATGTGCAAGAAAAAGCTCTTGCTATAGCGGCGCAAATGCAAGAACAAAAACGAAAAACAGGTAAATCATTATCTGAATTGGCATCTACTTCTGATAGAGAACAATTGCCGGAAGATGATGACGATGATTATGGCGTGTCACATAAACCTAAAAATTTAGAAAAACGCAGGATAAAGTTAGAAAAAGAATTTGATGATAGAGAAACACCGGTTATCCCGTTAAGAAAACTCCAATTTGTTTTAGAAAAACCTGATCCGGAAGAAAAAGAGTTTGTTAATCACGAATATAAATCACATTGTCAAATATGTGGCGAAGAAGGTATTTTAACGGCAAAAGGGAAACGTTATTTTGAGGCGATAAACATCTTTAACACCGGGAAATTGGATGATTCATTAAAAATCAAGTTTAATTTAGGATGGAATACTTTATGTCTTTGTCCTAACTGCGCGGCAAAATTTAAGTATAGTCAATTAACAATAAGTGGACTTATAGAGCAGGTTGAGAAGATAGATATAAGTACCGGTCAAAGCGAATTTGAGATTTCTATCGTATTAGAAAACAAGCCGTCTACTATTCGCTTTACTCCAAACCACCTGTTGGCATTACAGGTTGCTATAAAAAAGATTAAGACAATAGAACAAGGATAAAAAGTGAAGTCGAAAGCAAAATGATTAGTTGTGTCTAGCCTTAATTGTGTCCATTTACATATCAACGCCCCTTTGGCGGAAATCGCCGAAGGGGCGTTGTTTTTACGTTAAAAAACGGGCGACCTTGGATAGTCAAGGTCGCCCGCGGTTTTTTTATTATACGGATAAATCACAAAAGTAGTAAAATAAGCAATATAACCTGAGTTACGAACCAAACGGCGCTTGCGATATTGGCGATATACACTCTTGCGTACGCTTGATGGCGCTTCTTTATTATAATAACGAGCGACCAGACGAATATGAAGAGCGGAAGAAGTATTCCGAAGATTACCATCGGAAAATAGTTGAACCGTCTTTCATAGGTAGGAAGTCCGGACCTATAGTCGTTATAAGTCTCGTAATAGGTCATTTCTTCACAGGCTTCGAGAAATCTATCTCTCTGCTCGTCGGTAAGCGGATAAACGTTTATCGAGCCGTTTCTGAACGACAATGCTCCGTTGGCGTCGAAAGCGGTGTTGGGCAGCCGGTCGAGTTCAACGTAATATACGGTTTGGTTATCCGCGCTCGTAAAAAATATCCCGTACTCGCGGTAAAACGCGCGCGTCGTATCCAAAAAGTTGAGGGAATGTTTTTGCATTAAATCGAGAGTTTGCACTTGTACTTCGGTGAGCGGTTGCGCGCCGTAAGCCTCGTTGAACTCGTTGGCAAGCGCCGAAAAGTCGAAGTAAGAGCGCATGTAATGGTATTCCTGCAAGTAGAATAATCCCTCTTCACCCGAAAAATATTTTTGCAAAGTTTCCCAGTAGGCGTCGGTCGTATAGAAGTCGTTCGAGTAACGGTCTTCGATAAGAATACTGTCGTTTTGGTCGGTGGAGTAAACGTCGTATCCAAAGAAGTTCTTTTGAATGTAATGCCTGTAATAGTCGGTCAAGCCGTACCCAAACGGGAGAGAATGTACGTTATACGTTTGTTGGTTATAGGTTATCTGAGTGCGGTCGTCGTTAAAAGTCAGGTCGTTATCTTCGGCGAACGCCGTCACGGGAGAAACGACGGTCAACGCTAATACGGCTAAAGTGAAAATTATCTTAAACAGCAACGATTTTTTCATAATTGTTTTTACCCCCTATTTAAGACAAATTGAGTTTGTTTTCAATTAAGTACAGCGTTCTTGCGTAGCATAAGCCGAAGATGGTGGCAAGAACGGCGGTGCTGCTTAAAGACGATAATACCTGATAAAACATACGCCGCCCGACGGGCATTTTTTCAAGCATATCCATTACGCTTAAGTCGAACGAGAATATGTTGGTCAAAATAATGGACGACAACAGGTCTACGCCGATAACGACGCCGATTATTATCCCGGCAACCTTTTTCGCGCCGCTGTTTCTTATCCTCAAAGCGTGTACCGTTCTCGTATAATAGATAAACGTAACGAGCGCGAGTATCATCAAAAAGAAGTTTATCGCGGCAATTATTATCTGATATACCGATACGGACGCGTTGAACGTCAAAAGCGTTACGATAACGCTCATCGCAGAACCGAAAAACGCCGAGCCGTTTTGTTCGATAATGACGTAAAACGTAAGGCAGATAGTAAGCACTACGGCGTCAAATAAAAACAGTAGGCAGCCCGCAAGCAGTTTTGAGTAGTATAACGTTTTGCGCTTTACGGGGATAAGGAAGGTCAGATACCCCTCGTCCGAAAAAAGGTTTTGCGAGAAACGCCTTATAACTCTCACTATACTCAAGACGACGAGCGCTATCATCGTTCCTATCGCGACGAATATTCCAAGACTCGTTAAGTCGAGCAGGAAAAACGGGGTGGTTTGGGAGGAGGCTATTCTTACGCTTATCGCGCCTATAAGGTTGGCGACGAGGGTGACTACGGCAAGTATCCACCAGACGCTCGTCAAATATTTAAGGTCGCGCTTCAATAACTTCTTAAACATACCTGAAAGTCTCCTTGAACAGTTGATTAAGCGACATCGAACGCTGTTCGCGAACGTCCTCGACCGAACCCGAAAGGGCAATTTTGCCGTCGGGACCTAAAAAGGCGAACTGATCGAGGGCGACTTCTATGTCGGCGATAAGGTGCGTGCAAATGATAACGCTCGATTGCGGCGAATAACTGCCGATTATGGTTTTCAGAACGTAGTCGCGCGCGGCGGGGTCAACGCCGCCGATAGGCTCGTCGAGAATATAAAGCGAAGTTTTTCTCGCCATTGTCAATACCAGTTGCACCTTTTCCTTGGTGCCCTTTGAAAGCGTGTTGAGCGTTCTGTCGTCCGTTATATCGAGATCCTTCAACATATTTTTCGCCAAAGTGTGGTCGAAGTCCGAGAAGAATTCGGCAAAATAGTCGAGTATGTCGCCGACCTTTTGGTTGGATCTTAAATAGGTACGCTCGGGAAGATAGGATATATCCTTGTTGCTCTCTTCCGTGCGAAGTTAACCGTTTATGTATATCTTTCCTTCGTCGGGTGTCAAAAGCCCCGTAACCAGTTTGATAAGCGTGGTTTTTCCGCACCCGTTGGGGCCCAAAAGCCCGATTATCTTTCCGCGCTCGACGTTAAAATCAAGTTGGTTGAGTACGGGCTGATTTTTGTAGGACTTGGTAAGCCCTACGCAGTTTAATACGTCGTTCATTTTTCCACCTCGTATTCTTTTATCATGCGGATGACGTCATCCTTGGTTACTCCGTATCTTTCGATCGAAGTCATAAATTTTTTGACCTGTCTGACCACTTCGTCGTTATAGCAACCTTTTATGGTCGGAACGTCGTCGGTAACGAACTTACCCACCGTTCCGCGGGTTACGATCAGCCCCTTTTCTTCAAGCGCCGTGAGCGCCCGTTGAACGGTGTTGGGGTTTACGCCCGCTTGCTCGGCGATGGCTCTTACCGACGGCAACTGTTCGTTAGGTTTTAATTGTCCCGAAATTATATCGCGCTTCAATATCTCCGCAATTTGCAAAAATACGGGCGAATCGGGCTCGAATATCCAACGCATATGCCTATCTCCTTGTTGTGTTAGTTTAATGATACAACTATTATACGCCTATGTCAAGAGCTTTTGTGAAAAAACTCCGCTTTTGCGTTCAACGCAATTTAGCACTGAAACAGATCAAAGTTTTCTCCAGATAGCGTAAAGAGTTACTTCTCCCAAAATCTCTTTCATTTTGTACATATCGATTATCAAATATCGTTCTCCGGGACGATACTCGATCGTGCCGACCCAGGTTTCTTCCGTATCGATAAGTTGTTTTCTTTCAACGTGGAATACTATATCGTTTTCGCTTTCGGTGTACGACCAACCGAGAAATTCGTATCCCGACCGATAAGGAGCCACGAATCTTTCTTCAAAAAGATAGAATGGTTTTGTCTTGTAATAATCGTCATCGGAAAAACGTTTTTCGCAGGAGACGCGTATGCTTTTGACGTAATAACCGTCGCCGTCCTTTTCGAGCGCGCATTCGCATAAATCGATAGCGCTGCCGACTTTCATATCGATTGACGACATTGCCGTATAAAGCGTATCTTTATCAAAACAAAGTACGCCTATCTCCGCGTTTATCGACGGCAGCGTGATCGCGCAATAACAATCGCCGAAAGCGTTGTCGCCGATATACTCCAACGTGTCGGGGAGAACGACGTATTCCAAGGAATTACATCCGTTAAACGCGTAATCGCCGATGGATACGACGTTTGACGGCACTTCAACTCCGACGGGCTTCAACCCGTAAAACGAGAAAGGACCTATCTTTTTTACCGAAAGGGGGATAGCGGCGTTTTTTACGCCCGATACGATAGTGTCGGTCGCGGTTTCTATCAGGTAGCCGTTTTCACTTCTGAAACAGGGGTTTTCTTTGGCTACGTCTATTCGTTCGAGATTCCATAGATTGTTGAAGGCTTTCGCGCCGATCTTTGTGACCGATGACGGGACGTTTATCTCCGTCAATAAATTGCATCCCGAAAAAACCGAAACTCCGTAAATATTTGCTGCTGTTTGTGGCAAATCGGGGTTTTCTTCAATCACGCCTATCCGCTCGACGCCGTCTTCTATCGTAACTCGTTTCAGCGACGAGCAATATTCGAAACAACCCGCGGGCAATGCTTTTACTTTAGACGGTACGGTTATCTCTTCCAAGGCGGAGCAACCGTTAAAACAGGACGAGCCGAGAGTAGTCAGACTGCTCGGCAGAGTTATTTCTTTGAGATTTTTGCAGGAGCCGAACGCGTAAACGCCTATCTCGACCACTCCTTCGGGAATGCCGATGGTTTCTAACGTTCTACCCCTGAAAGCGCCCGAACCTATTGCGGTCACTCCGAGCGGAATGACCGAATCGTACGCCCCGAGTATAACTGTTTTTGTATTTTTATCGATAAGGCAATTGCCTTCAACGTAGTATTTTGTATTATTCTCGTCGACTTTGATTTTTTTAAGATCACATTCGAGAAATGCCGTGGTATCTATGGTCGTTAATTTTTCGGGAACGATCAACAGTTCGATCGACGGGCATCCGTAAAACACTCTGTTGTTTAACTTTGTCAGATTGTCGGGCAACCTGCACATTTTAAGCCCCGAACAGTTTTCAAAGGCTCTTGCGCCTATTTGCGTGACGCTATCCCCGAAAATTATTCCCGTCAAACCGGTTGCCTCCGCAAACCCCGACGCCGTTATTTGCGTCACGCTTACTCCGTTGATTTTCGATGGGATAACGAATTTGCCGCGTATAGCGCTCGGATCGATCAATTGTATCTGATAGCCGACTTTGCCTGTCGCCGCTGTATAAGTAAATCCCGACGTCAAAACGGGGACGGAGTAATTGATCGTTCTCGACGCTTCGCCGAAAACCCTCTCGCCGCTGTCGCCGTATGAGTACGCGCGCACGGATACCTTATAATCTATATCGTCGTCAAACTCGAAAAACAGGTCTATTTGCGGTTGACTTGAATAAAGCGTCTTGCCGTTGACGGTTATCTCGTACCCGTCGGCGCCCGATACGGGCGACCAGGTGAGAACTTCGTTTTCGGAAAGAGTCAAAGCCTCCACCCGCTCTACTGTGATCGTCGTGTTTGCCGCTTGCTCTTCTTCGGGCTCGCAGCCGTAGACGAACAGGATAAAGCATGCGGCAATAACAGCCGACGCGAGCGTCAAAAACGCCTTTACTACGGTTTTTCTTTCTTGTTCTTTGGATAATTTCATAGCGGTTTCTCCTTTGGCTAATAAGCTGTTTACGTTTATTTTACAATAAAAATGCGCGTTTGTCTGTAAACTTGCGGTTTACATTTGGTTTACATTCGGTTTACATTTTGGTTTTTTTTGAGAAAAATCGAATAAAATTCGGGAATACGATGGTTTCCGAGTGATTTTTGCCCATCTGCCGCCTTTTAGGAAGGTAAGACTAGGCGGCGCGGCTTTCACGGACGTTTCCAACCATTCAGTTATGCGAATATTATATCATATTTTTTTGTGACGTCAATCATTTTAAGACTAAAAAATTCAGATAAAAAGGTGTTTTTTGATCGGATAAAAATTTTTTTGTCGTTTTGTTCTCGTGGGGCGGACAAAATGAATTATTTTGATTTTTGCTATTGAATTTACAAATAATGTATGTTATAATAGAAATGTCGGGCAAAAGTTGCCCGAACGCTTTACCTTTCGCCCGAAGGCGAGGCGGCGCTTAAAAAATAACTTATCGGAGAGAACGCTTATCGTCGGGCGGAGCGTTCAAAACTAACATGAAACGTTTAAGCAAAAAGCAAATGTGGATCTTTGCTATCGGTCAACTCGGCTGGTCCATTTTAAGCGGTATCATCAGCGCCTGGCTGGTAACCTTCTATCTGCCCACTTCGGTCGACCTCGGCAGAGAGCCTTACAACCGTGATTTGGGACTATATTACACCGGTATAGAAGTCGCCAAACAGTATATCGTGCCGGGGCTCGTAATACTCGGCTTTTTGACCGTTTTGGGGCTTATCACGGCGCTTTCCCGCGTGTTCGACGCGGTTACCGACCCGCTCATCGCGTCTATGTCCGACAGGAGCAAGAATCCGAGGGGCAGGAGAATACCGTTTATGCAGTACGCCGCCATTCCGCTTTCCATCGTCACCGTGTTGCTGTTTTGCGCGCCCGTCGAAGAGATAAGCGGTTGGAACATCGCCTGGATATCGATATTCATCGTGTTGTTCTACCTGTTTATGACCATGTACTGCACGCCGTATAACGCGCTTATTTCCGAGTTCGGCAAGACGCAGGAAGACAGAATGTTCATATCCACCGCCATTTCGCTTACCTATTTCGGCGGAACCATGCTCGCGTACACGCCTTTCGTATTTGCCGGAATGTTAAGAAGCACGGTAGGTTTTGCCTGGTCGTACAGAATTTGCTTTATCGTCCTTGCGGTAATTGCGTGCGTATGTATGCTTATCCCCACTTTCCTTTTGAGGGAAAAGGATTTCGTCGATACCGAGCCTTCTAACGCCAACATGCTGAAATCCTTGGTTTCGACCTTCAAAAACAAAAACTTCCGCGCGTTCACCTTCTCGGATATAATGTACTGGGTGGGGCTTACGCTCTTCCAGACGGGTTTGCCGTTCTTTGTTAAAGTTTCAATGAGCCTTGACGAATCCTGGACCATGATATTCCTCGGCGGCATGACCGTTCTTTCGGCTTGCTTTTATCCCATCGTTTCCAAATTGGTCGCCAAATTCGGCAAAAAGAAGCTTACCATCGCGGGCTTTTTGGGACTTGCCTTGGCGTACGTTATCGCCGCTTTGATAGGACCTATCGGAACGACTGTTATCCCCGGTCAGGTGTACGGCGTTGTCATCTGCGTTATAGCGGCGTTCCCGATGGCGCTACTTGGAATTATTCCGCAGTCCATCGTTGCCGACGTTGCCGAAGCCGACGGATATATCACGGGCGAAAACAGGGAAGGTATGTTCTTTGCGGCGAGGACCTTCGCAATGAAGTTCGGTCAATCATTCGCAATGCTTATATTCACGTCCTTGGCTATTATCGGTACCACTCAGAACGTCGACGCCAACGATATAACGGCTTCGCCTTTGGGTATGACCATCGTCGGCATAGTCGCCGTCGTGTTCTGCGTTCTCGGCGCGGTGCTGTTGATGGCGTATAAGGAAAAGGACGTCATGGCTACGATCGAAAACGGAAAAACTACCGCTATAGAAACT
>JAFVDA010000101.1 GCA_017478765.1 Clostridia bacterium | reverse complement strand
GGCGCAAGGCGAATTCGTCAACTTTTTGAACGTTCAAAGGACCACGAGAGCCAAAGTTCCCTTCGGCATCGCGCAAATAGGCAAGGCTTTCAGAAACGAAGTCACCCCCGGCAACTTCATCTTCAGAACCATCGAGTTCGAGCAGATGGAACACCAGTTCTTCTGCAAGGAAGGTACCGACGGCGAATATTACGAATTCTATAAAAAAGCCGCCATGCAGTTCCTTATCGATCTCGGCATATCCGCCGAACACTTAAGATTCAAGGATCACGACAAACTTGCCCACTACGCAAAAGCGGCGTGCGACATTCAGTACCTGTTCCCCATCGGCTGGTCGGAACTCAACGGCATACACAACCGCACCAACTACGACCTGTCCCGTCACCAGGAATATTCGGGAAAGAGCATGCTGTACGTCGACCCCGTAACCAACGAGAAGTATATCCCCTACGATATAGAATACTCCATCGGCGCCGACAGGCTTATGCTTGCGGTACTCTCCGAAGCCTACGACGAGCAAACGCTCGATAACGGAGAAACCAGAGTGGTAATGCACTTTCACCCCGCGGTCGCCGCGTACAAGGTAGCCGTTCTCCCCTTGCAAAAGAACAACGGTCTACCCGAAAAGGCTAAGAGCATAATGAAGGCTTTGACCGAAGACTTCGCCGTTACTTACGACGAAGCCGGTTCTATCGGCAAACGCTACCGCCGTCAGGACGAGATCGGCACCCCCATGTGCGTGACCGTCGACTTCGACACCCTTGCCGACGACACCGTTACCGTCCGCGATCGCGACACCATGGAACAGGTAAGGCTGCCTATCTCCGAACTCAAACAACACATTCAGGAAAAACTCAAATTCTGATTATAAAAAATACACAGCACTATGAAACCCGTAAAAAGCATAGCAAAATGTACTTTGTCTATCCTTTTAGCCATCTTTTGCTTCTCTGGCTGTGAATTTAACGTTAATCGCAAGTATGACGGTTGGCTTGAAATATTGTACACCAATTTTGCAATTGAGATACCTCTTTTTACCTATTTATATCACAGTGCAAACACCGCAGGATTTGAATATTACGTATATTCGACCGAAGGTTTCGATGAACTTTCCTTTATCGAAAAGAACAACTTAAAGCACGAGAAAAACGCAACGATCGAACAACATTTTGACGATTTCATAGAAAAAAACAGGATCGATCACGAACTATATCCGGATAGAAAGTATTCCGAATTGATTCCGCCTGAATACGTGCCGGACTATAACGATGATTATTGTTGGCGATTTATCAGTTCAGAAAAACGATATAGATATTCGGATAATGGGAAAATCGAATATTATTACGTATATGAAGAAGACGTCGATAAAGCATTCGACAATAAAGTCGACTTGCTTTTGGATATCGACAAACACGTTCTATACGTCAGATATTGGGTAAATTAGTTTAGACAATGGAGATTTTTTTGATGAGATTAAAGAAAAAAATTGATATTGATTGTGGGTTTAATTTTATTATACTGTGAAAATTACCGAAAATTTTGATTATAGCGAGTACAAAAACCCCTCGATAAGTCGATTATCGAGGGGTTTTGCTTTTTCATCTTCCGCCGAGAAAAAGTGGAGTTATAGCATTTTCGCCGACAACTGATTGAACAGAATCATTCTTCTATTCATCCTTGCTCGGCGTTTTTAATCATTTTATCCGCAAACAACTGTTCAAATTGTTCTATCGTTATTTTATTCACTTTCGCTTGCTGTTTCTTTTGTAATCCGTTTTAGTAATTCATCGGGTTTAGTCGTATAATAACGTATCACAAGTATCTTTTTGCCGTTATGATAAAATGTCGTTTTTACGCTGTCTTCCGAATCAGCGCTCACTTCATCGTAACGATAGGTGCGTTTCAGCCCAAACCAGTTGCGATAAGTAAAAACGTCGTCAAAATAACACACTTTCCAAATAAAATAAAGCATCATACAATAAACGCCGACAAGAAATACCGCTACGCCTATACCGAAAGACAAATACATCATTGAATCGATCGATTGGTCAAAATATTGAACGACAAAAGGTAATACTATAAGCACCAAGCCCAAGAAACACATGATCAACCCGAACCCAAAAACCATTAACGGCTGCCTTGAAAAGTTATCTTCGTTTTTCGTTTGTTGGTTTGTTTCGGCGTACGTTATTTTATTTGTCTTAGCGTCTTCTATAAGTTGGTCAAGTATATCGCCGTTAGTGATATAATATGCAATCGTCAATACTTGTTTACCGTCTACGAGATAATCCGTTCTACTTGCGCTTACGTACTTTATCTCAACGTCAATATAACGATAGGTCTTGCTTTTTCCGAAAAAATTACGATAGGTAAAAGTTCCGTCATCGTTATACGTGACTTTCCATAGGGACATGCATATCGTCCACACGCTTGCAATGAGCACACCCGCTCCGCAAATAACGGCATATAATGTTTTCTCTTCTGCATCGTAAAAAAACAAAAAAAATACGAGACAGGCAAGCCCTAAAAATACCACTCCGATACCTGTAACTATGTAATTTTTAGGAACTCTTGATTCATTAGTTTTCATATTTAACACCTCAAAATTATACGCCTTTAATCATTTTATCCGCAAACAACTGCTCAACATTTTCCAACTGACGTTTGGTGGCGTCGTTGCTGACGGCATATAGATTGCTCCAAATCAAGTTTTTAACTCATTTTTGATATAATTATATCATGAAGTTTTCAAAAATCAAGTTTTTTTGCAATTTTTTCATCTTCCGCTGCGAAAAAATTATCGCACAAGCCGATTATCGCAAGGTAAAACTCGTTCGACAAAAACGGGCGGCAAAAAACTCCTTTGGCGACGTAATTTATTGACTTATCATTCTCGTTAAAATATAATATATACGTTGATAGTCTATCGTGCGGCGCGCTTTGGCTTAGCCTTGGCGACGCCCGAGCAATATAAAAATGAAGAAGTTCAAGACAAACAAAGTATTACGTTCAAAATTCAGAGAATCCATTCTTTCCGTCCTACCGCTGACGGCGGTAGTTATCGCGCTTAATTTTATTTTGCCGCGTAAAATGGAAGGCGTTCAACTGACTTCGTTCATTATCGGCGCAGTTTTACTTATGATAGGCATGACGCTGTATTCCATGGGTTCGGACGCAGCGTTGGAGCCCATCGGCGAGACGGTCGGCAACAAGGTGACTTCATCCAAAAAGATCCCCTTGATTTTGATCGTGGGCTTCGTTATCGGCGTAATGGTGACCGTTGCGGAACCCGATCTTATGGTTCTCGGCTGTCAACTCGGCTCATTGAAGTGGTTGATAGTGGTAACCGTTTCGATCGGCGTGGGCGTATTCATGGTGATAGCGCTGCTGAGAATTTTCAAACAAATAAACCTGAACGTTTTGCTATCGATATTATACGCTTTAACGTTTATTCTGACCATATTCGTAGACAAACGTTATATGGCGCTGTCGTTCGACTCGGGCGGAGTTACGACCGGTCCCATCACCGTTCCTTTTATAATGGCGCTCGGCGTGGGCGTTGCGGGGGTATTCGGCGGCAGAAACAAAAAGGACAATTCTTTCGGCGTGGTAGCCGTTTGCTCGGTCGGTCCCGTGTTCACCATGCTTTTATTGTGCCTTATCTTTAAGCCGGAAATAAACTCGTCCTTGCCCATCGTGGCGCTGAACGAGTATTCCGACCTTCCCCTATTCATTTTATCGAATAACGGCGCGTGCGCGAGGGAAGTCGCCATTGCCATAGCGCCGATAACTCTATCGTTTATTGCGTTCGACCTGCTGTATTTGAAACTGCCGATAAGAAGGCTGATGAAGATTTTAATAGGTCTTGTTTACACGTATATAGGGCTCACTCTGTTCCTTACGGGCGTAAACGTCGGATTTACTTCAACAGGGCTGAATTTAGGCGAAAGGATAGCGGCGCTCGATAACAAATGGATACTTGTCGGCGTGGGCGCGTTTTTAGGTTCTCTCATGGTCTTAGCCGAACCCGCCGTACACGTTCTGTCAAAGCAAGTGGAGAATATTTCCGACGGCTCCATCAAATCGAGATATATTCTTATCGTTCTATGCGTATCCATGATGATAGCCGTAGGGCTCGGAATGTTAAGGATAATAACCGATATCCCCGTTTGGTATTTTTTGGTTCCCGGGTACGCCGTCGCCATCTTAATGTCGTTTTTCGTTCCGAAGATATTTACGGCTATTGCGTTCGACTCGGGCGGAGTTGCGTCGGGGCCTATGGCGACCACTTTCATGCTTCCCCTTGCCATCGGCGCGACGACCGTCGTTTCCGGGCAGGAAAGCGTTTTAACTAACGCCTACGGGCTGGTATCATTCATAGCGCTCGTGCCGCTTATAACCATTCAGGGAATAGGCGTGGTAGTAAAAATCAAGGAAGGCAGAAAACTCATTCTTCCCAAAGCGCTTATCGAGCTGTTTGAAGGCGACGTTATAGAATTGAGCGTCAAACGATAAGGTAGGTTTTAAGTGTATGAATAAAAATCTTCTTGAATTGATGGTGATAATCGCCAACCGCGGATTAGCCGAAAGGGTGCTGTCCGCGACCAACAAATACGCGACTTTTCCGTCCATAGTCATCTCCAGGGGCACCGCCGATAACGAGGTCGTTTCCGCGCTCGGCATAGGCGAACCCGAAAAAGATATGATTTTTTGCTTTTGCGAAAATAAAAACGTACAAAAGATTTACGATATTTTGAAAAACGAATTGCTATTCAAGGAAAAGCGTTACGGCATCGCTTTCACCGTTCCCGTTTCGGCGGTGGCGGGCAATCTTACCCTTCAGATCTTGCTCGGCAAGACCAAAGACCTTATGTGATAAAGGAGAAAACAATGAATCAGTTGATAGTCGTTATAGTTAATTCCGGATTTGAAGAACAGGTAATGTCGGCGGCAAGAGCGGCGGGCGCTAACGGCGGCACCATATTTAACGCAAGGGGCACGGCGCAGTCGCAGGACCTTGTAAAGTTCATGGGCATAACCCTTCACCCCACAAAGGAAGTCGTATTTATACTTTCAAGCGAAGAAAAACGCGAAGCCATTATGAACGCCGTCAAAAAGAGCGTCGGCATAGCGACAGAAGGCGCAGGCATAATATTCTCGCTCCCCGTAGACTCGGTGATGGGCGTAAATCTCTGACAGGAAGATAAAATATGAAAGATACGACCATTGTAGTTAAAAGTTACGACGTATTCCCAAACGGCGCCATAAAGCCGTCGGCGCTCATGCGATATATGCAGCAACTCGCCCGCGAGGACTGCGACGCGCTCGGCTGCACTTACGACTTTATGCGCAACTTAAACACCGTATTCGTGACGACAAAACTCGGCATAGAGTTCTATCGCCCGATAAAGGTCGGCGAAGTTTTGCAAATGCGCACCTACAACAACGAGATAAACGGTATTATCTTCGACAGGGAATTCGATATAAAGATCGGCGGCGAAGAGGTCGCCCACGCTTCCACCTTTTGGGTGCTCGTAAAATACGACGACCGAAGCCTTTGCCGCCCATCCGACTTTCCGTACGAATTTTTCAGCCACCATCTCGACTGTAAAAAGGTCGATATCCCGAGGCGCCTTGCCGAAGGAGATATGCAAACAATTTCCGAAAGGGTAGTCAGGGTTTCCGATCTGGACGAGAACAACCACTTAAACAACTGCGTTTACGCCGATATAACCGTGGATAATCTTCTCCTATTCAACGGGCTCGATCAAACGATAAGGACGATAAAGGTCATTTACCGCCACGAAGCAAGGCTAAACGATGTGCTCGATATATCGCTAAGTCAGACTTACGGAAAGTTCTCCTTAAAAGCCGACAACAAAACTTCAAATTCCGTTTGTTTTGAATCGCAAGTGGAGTTTTTCGACCAAAACGCTTGATAATCGACATATACGCCGACTAATTATATTTTTTATATAAAAATCGGGCTGAACGAATTATTCGTTCAGCCCTTTTTGTTTTAAGGTTTATTTGATTTTTATGCCCAGTTCATCTAACTGTTTGTCTTCGACGGGAGAAGGAGCCTGACTCATCAAGCAACTTGCCGTTTGCACCTTGGGGAAGGCTATAACGTCTCTTATGGAGTCGTCCTTGGTAAGTAGCATGGTAAGCCTGTCAAGCCCGAACGCAAGCCCGCCGTGGGGCGGAGCGCCGTAGTTGAAGGCGTCGACAAAGAAACCGAATTTGGTTTGAATATCTTCGTCGGAGAACCCGAGAATATTGAACATTCTCTTTTGAATATCGCGCGAATGTATCCTTATGGAGCCGCCTCCCGCTTCCTGACCGTTGATAACGAGATCGTACGCTTTCGCCCTTGCCTTAGACGGGTCTGTCGAGCAAAGTTCGAGATCTTCGTCCATAGGCGCGGTGAAGGGGTGGTGTACCGCCATATAACGGTTTTCTTCTTCCGACCATTCAAACATGGGAAATTCGGTTATCCAAAGAACGTCGTAAACGTCGTGATCGATAAGCGAGAACTTTTCGGCAAGCATAAGCCTTACGCCGCCGAGAGTGTTGAATACCACGTAATCTTTATCCGAAGCGATAAACAGCGCGTCGCCGTTTTTAAGTCCGCAAGCCTTTTTGAGTCCTTCGACGTTTTCGCTCGTCAAGAACTTGTTGAAAGAACTCTTGACTTCGCCCGTCTCGCTCACGGTCAGCCAGCACAAGCCTTTCGCGCCCAGCGTCTTTGCAAACTCGACTACGCCGTCCAAGTCCTTTCTCGAAAGTTTAGCGGCGCCGCCCTTGAAGTTGATAGCCCTTATGCTGCCCCTGATGGGTCCGATTTTCACGTTCATGGCGTCTTGGAAAACCTTGAATTCGGTGTCCTTGAATACGTCCGTAACGTTGACTATCTTCATATCGAAACGGGTGTCGGGCTTGTCCGTTCCGTAGTTTTCCATAGCGTTCTTATACGTCATGTTGCGGAAGTGCCCTTCGCCGAGATCGAGCCCTATCGTGCTTTTGAAAACGTTCTTTATAAGCCCTTCGATAGGATAGGTTACGTCCTCTATCCTTTCGACGAAACTCATTTCAATATCTATCTGCGTAAATTCGGGCTGACGGTTGGCTCGCAAATCTTCGTCGCGGAAGCACTTTGCGATCTGATAATACCTGTCGAACCCGGCGATCATCAAGAGTTGTTTATACAGTTGCGGCGACTGCGGCAAAGCGTAAAACTCTCCGGGGTGTATTCTCGACGGAACGAGATAGTCCCTTGCGCCTTCGGGCGTCGATTTACCCAAAATAGGCGTTTCGACTTCTATAAACCCGAGCGAATCGAGATAGGCTCTCGTCGCCTTTGCGATCTCGTTTCTCATAATGAGATTGCGTTGAAGCGTCGGGCGGCGAAGGTCAAGATAGCGATATTTGAGCCTTAACGCGTCGTTGACGTTGACGTTATCGAGTATCTCGAAAGGCGTGGTGTCCGATTCGGAAAGTATCCTCAAATCCTCCGCTAAAATTTCCACGTCGCCGGTGGCTATCTTGTTGGTTTTTGAAGCGCGTTCCCTGACCGTTCCCTCGACCGCAACGACGTATTCCGAGCGCAACTTTTCGGCTTTCTCGAAAACGGCGCCGTCGGTAGTTTGGTCGAATACCACCTGCACCAAGCCCGATCTGTCCCTTACGTCGACGAAGATAAGGCTACCTAAACTCCTTCTCCTTTGCACCCATCCGAATACGACGGCTTTTCGACCTGCGTCGGCAATAGAGAAGTCGTTACACATATCAGTTCTTTTAAGACCGTTCAATAAATCAGCCATATAAAAAACCCTCTTAAATTTGTTTTCGGCTTATTATATAACGGTCGGGGCGAATATGTCAATTTATTTGCGCCGTTTGCAGCCTTTTTGTTTAATTTTGCTCGGTATCTCCCGCAATGGGAGCGTATTCTAAGTAGTGATATTTAATTATCGGCTCGCCGTCATCGTCCAAGCCCACGAGCCTATCTACGACGGGGCTTGAATATCTTATTCCCGTTTCAAGCTGAATAACCTCTCCGTCACGCTCGACGCCCGTCGCGTCGTCGACCAAATAGGTCTCAACGAGCGGCCATTCCGTTTGGTCGGTCAATAATCTTCGTTTTATCATTGTTCCCTCCAACTTCCGTTACTGTAAACGTAAATTTTGTCTTCGTCAAGAACGTACGCCTGAGTGTAAATGGTCGTGTCGATCACTTGAAGATGTTCCGCGCTTTCTACGAGCGGACGATATCTGCTGACGTAAGCCGCCCAGTTAGTCGCGGCGATATAGGTATCTATCGCCGCGTACGGCACGTACATCGCCATGGCAGAGTGAGCGTTGGTAAACGAATTGTTCCCGAGCGTCGGCGGCACGGAATTGCATATAACCACAGTCCTTAAAGCCGAACAAAAGTTGAAAGCCGAATTGCCGATATTGGTCACCGTACTCGGTATTTTTAAGTATGTAAAGTGATTGCAACCGTTGAAAGCGTATCCGCCAACGTTCGTTATGCTGTCGGGAATTTCCACTTTCGTAATTTGCATACAACTGCTGAAAGCATTAGTCCCTATAAACGTTAAATTTTTCAGCATATCGGCGGTGACCTCGGTTATCGTTCGATCGACCAACCTATCGAATTGAACGTTGGATTTTGTTTGTATACCCGTCAAAATCGACAAACTCATGCGCCCGTTCCCCTTATAATGAAATATTTGAATGTCATATCAGCGTTTGGTTGATACTCGCACGTAAACGATAGTTGTCCCGTCGAAGCGGTCACGAATACGTCGGCGTACTCGACGTTTTTCTTGTCCGCGGCGGTCGCGGGGTACAAAATAACGGCGTCGAATGCGCCGAGATTAGCCACCGTTTTCTCGCACGAAAGATTGTTCCAGTCGCTTATGGATACGGTCAGTTGTCCGCCCACCCCTTTTGCGCCGTTGACCGAAGTTATTATAAGGTCTTCGAGACTGTCGCCGTTGACGGTAAATTGGTCGCACGTAACGTCTACCGAGCCGTCGGAAGACAGCGCCACCGAACAAACTTCTTGGTCGTTGATCTTTCTTGCCACCTTTTCGGTATAGACGACCGTCCTATCGTGCGTTCCGCCGCCGTCTATATCGTCCACCCGCTCGGTAAGCGCGTCGAGATCTTCGGCAACGGTATCGATGCAGTCCTGAAGGTCCGCCACAGCCTGACTGCCCGAATAGGTTTCGTCCAGTCCGTCGGGAACGGCGTTCTCTATCGTAACCGGAAACACGTCGCTCAAAACGGTAAAATCCGAACACTCGAAGGACAGTTGACAGCGCGCCTCGCCTTCCACCCTTTGCATTCTCGCCGTAACGGCGGCGGCAACGGTAACCGTTTGCTCGTCGAAGTCAAGACTCAATAAGGTCTTGTCTACCGTGCCGTCGGCAAACCTTATCTTAAAATAACAATAGGTGTTCTTGAGATCGCAGTCGCCGTAAAAACGGTTGGTCGTAATTGAAAAAACTTTCGCCCCGTTCTCGTATTTGTAAAAATCGGGAGCGGAGTAAAAGCGTAATTGTTTGATATCGTAGACCAAAACGTTCTCCTTTCCTTAAAAATTAAAACTTCCCACGCAAAAATTGTACAACTTTCAGATGGCGTTTCATATATTAAGCGACGTTTTTTTTATATCCCCTTCGTCCGGTAATAAAAAAAAGCCGCCTTTTGCGCCGAGTTTACTATCGGTCAAAAGGCGGATAACGGTTAAGTTTTATTCTTCGTCCAACGGTTGCGGACGCTCGGAAAGCGAGACCAAAACGGCGTCGTCCCCTATCTTATTTACGCAGCAAAGTTTGACTTCGAGTGGCTCTTTTGACGAAAACGGATTGCCGTCCGCAACAATGAAAGCGGTCACAACGCCTTCGGGAAAGGTAAAGATAATATCCTTTACCACTCCGAGTTTTCTACCGTCCAGAACGTTTACGACCGTTTTTTTCTTTAGCGCGCAATAGTTTACGATCATTTTACTTTAGCCCTTAAAGTAATTATATTCACCCGCTACGATAAAGATACTATATTCTCTTTTCTTCCACGACAAGCCTTCCGATTAAAAAAGTGCCACGCAAAATGCGTGACACCCGTAGCATACGCGTCTTAAAGTTGCAAAACTTATCAATTCGATTGACAAGTTTACGGACCACGCACTAATGCGTGATATTTTCTATCATACGCTTATCTTCTTTTTTATCTCGCCGAGGGCGTTTTTTTCAAGTCTTGATATCTGCGCTTGAGAAAGCCCCACTTCGCCCGAAATTTCCGTTTGGGTTTTGCCTTCGTAATATCTGAGGTAGATTATCCGCCTTTCCCGCTCGCCGAGCTTATCCATAGCCTGTTCCAAACAAATTTTTTCCGTCCAGTTTTCGTCGGTGTTCTTTTGGTCGGCTATTTGGTCAAGAAGCAGTATGGTATCGCCCTGCTTGTTGTACACGGGATCGAAAATGGAAACGTTGTCCGATATGGCATCGAGAGCGAAATTGACGTCCTTTTCGTTGATATTGAGTTTGTCGGCAATATCTTTCGCGCTCGCCGTTTTGTCGCGCGCCTCCAACTCCGAACGGGTTTTTAAGACCTTGTAAGCGGTATCGCGAATGCTTCTTGCCACTCTCATTCCCGTTTTGGTTCTGACAACGCGTTTTATCTCTCCCAATATCATCGGCACGGCGTAGGTGGAAAACCTTACGTTAAAACTGTCGTCGAAGTTGTCGACGGCTTTGATAAGCCCTATAACGCCCGACTGAAACAGATCGTCGGCGTTCACGCTGCCGGAAAACTTTTTGATGAGCGACAGCACCAGCCGCAAATTGCCCATGACCAGTTTATCCTTGGCGGCGGCGTCGCCGGCTTTTGCTAATTTCATAAGTTCGCCGCACTCCTTCGCCGTGATTTTGGGCAAACTCGAAGTGCTTATTCCGCAAATTTCAACCTTATTCATTATCTTCTCCTATGTATGACGACCGCAATTTACTTTCGGTCGACCTTCAAAGATAATAATAAGTTTTAGCAAAACCCGAGGGTTTTATTCGTCAAGTTATGCGTTTTCCCGAGCGACTATCTCTTTTTTGAGTTTTTTGACTATCTTTTTTTCCAGTCGCGATATGTAAGATTGACTTATTCCGAGCAAGGTGGCGACTTCCTTTTGCGTGAGCGCCTGCTTGCCGTTCAAGCCGAACCGAAGGCTCATTATCGTCAGTTCTCTTTCTGGGAGTTTGGCAAGCGCTTCGGACAAAATCTTTTTCTCGCAAGCCTTTTCGATGCCCTTGAATACGACGTCGCCTTCGGTGCCCAGAACGTCGCCGAGAAGCAGTTCGTTGCCGTCGCCGTCAACGTTCAGCGGTTCGTCGAACGACACTTCCGAACGCTTTCTCGATATTCGACGAAGATACATAAGTATCTCGTTTTCGATGCACCTTGAAGCAAAAGTCGCAAGTTTGATGTTCTTTTCCACGTCGTAAGAGTTGATCGCCTTGATTAGTCCTATCGTGCCGATGGAGATAAGGTCGTCAAGATCGACGCCCGTATTATCGAACTTTCTCGCGATGTACACCACGAGCCGCAAATTGTGTTCGATAAGTTGCTTTTTTGCCGTTTCCTCACCGCAGTTGAGCGATATAAGACACGCCCTTTCCTGCTCGCTGTCGAGCGGTTCGGGGAGCGCTTCCGCCCCTGAAATATAATAACTGCCGTTTCCTTGGTACTTCAAACCTTTCAGTAGTGCGATAAGCCATTTGAGAATTTTCATATCCCCACCCCTAAAAAATAGTCAAAGTCCTGCCGATTATCATATCGGCGTCCACGTTTTTGACGTTGCCCACCATCAGTTCGGCATGCTTGACCGCCCCCGCCGAGCCGCTTTTGACCACGATATAGTCGGTTTCGTATAAATTTGATTCGCCCCCGCCCGACACGTCGGTAAACGCTATTTTCCCTGCCGAAACGGGTTTGGTCACCCGAACGACCTTATCGAAAAAACTCTTTCCGCACACGATGACGGGTAGCCCCGTTTTGCCGTCCGTAAGTCTGTTTCCGCTATCAAATAACGCTACGGCTGTAAAACGATAGTCGTTTATGAATATTTCCACGTCATATAGATCCGCCGCTATCTCAACCGAAGTCGTTACCCTTTTTACAAGCCTTTTGACAAACCCGAACGCCAGATACCCGCACAAAAGGTTGACTCCGATAGGAATCATTTTATTAGAATAATATGCTTGTACGTCGTAAGGTATTCCGACGAGCGAACAAATGGCAATCACCGCGCCGCCGAGAACGAACGTAGAGAGCAAAAACGCGTTCAGGTATTTGACGTAATCGATAAACCGCCTGTATCTTACCGCAACGAGCGCCATGACCGCGGCGAGCGATACTTTTATCAAAAACGCGACCACCGGCGGAACGGATATTATCGGCAAAACAACGGCTACCGCCGTTCCTATCGCGCTCGCAAAAATAAGCCGAAGTTTTTTATACTTGACTTTCAGTAAAACGGCGCTCAAATAAAGCAATAGATAATCTACTAAAAAGTTATCGAGTATGGCGTATTCGATATAAACGGTCATACGCCCATTTTATCACGGCTTTTTTGTTTTTTCCGCAAGTTAATTGACGGCAAACCACCCTTTTTGTCGATTGTTCAGATACTTTGCCTGTATTTTATACAAAAAAAGTTCGTACGATCTTCACCGCCCGCCATATAGGCGCGATTAAGTTTGTACGAACCTTTAGTTATTGTATTTAATTAGATTTACGCCCGCAATTTATACTCGTAGTATTCCACGCCGTCAACCGTAACGGGCGTATCGCTTTGTTTTTTCATAACGACGGAAAAAAGCGGGTTGGTTAGCGAAATATCTTTTGCAATATATACTGTTTGGGCGTAATCGAAAAGATCTGTAATCTTGCTGTTCGCTACATTTTCAGACTTGACATAAACAGTTTTTAATTTTGGGCACTTCCAAAATGCGTTTATTTCTATGCTAACTACACTATTACCTACAGTCACACTTGTTAAACTGCTGCAACCATAGAATGCATAAGCACCTATACTCGTTATATTGTCGGGGATAACTACGCTCGTTAAACTACCACAATACAGAAAGGCGCAATTATCAATACTTGCAACGCTATTTGGAATCACGACATTTATTAAACTACAGCATTCATAGAACGCATTGCAACCTATACTCTTTACGTTTATATTCCTATACGACGAAGGAATGGTGACCGATTTGGCGTTGCCGGTATAGCCTATCACTTCATACCCCTGTTTGTCGGCGTTGTATCTATAAGACAGCAGATTTGCCGAATCCTCGTAAAAAGCGTATAGCGAATAATCTTTCAGATCGGATTGTTTATTACCGATTTGAGAAATCTCGTCGTTCCCGCCTTGGTCGGTATTCCACTTTAAGAATGACTGGTTCTCCGTTTTTCCAACGGGAAAACCAAGAGTCAACGGCAGATCGTTTATCGTAAATTCCGTCTTTGCGTTTTCGAGCGCGCCGCCATTCAACTCGTAAGATATGGTATACGTATTTATCTCCCATATAGCCCTTGCGGTCATATCGGAATGTACGGAGATGGTTTTATCCCCTTGCAGAATATCACCGTTTATGTTCCAGCCTTTGAAAGTATAACCGAGCCTTACCTGAGTTTTTAATTTGACGGCAGAGTTTTTTTCGACCGTTATTTCGTCGTATTTTTCGCCATACTCCGACTGATAAGTTATGGTAACAAATTCTATATTGCTTGCGCTTTCTGTATTGATTGCACTTTCTGAATTGCTTGCGCTTTCTATATTGCTTGCGCTTTGTATATTGCTCGCACTTTCTATATTGCTTGCGCTTTCTGTATTACTTGCGCTTTGACCGAAAATCTTCCCTATCAGACCGCCGCCGTCTAATGCAGAGCAAGCGGAAAGACCGACAGCCAAAGACAGCGAAAACGCTACCGCTAAAACCAAATAAACTATCTTTTTCATATTACCCTCAAAACTAAAACATAATATTATAGTTAGTATATAACTATTTTGCTTGAATTATATCGTAATACGCACTAAAAGTCAAGCAACTTAGTTAAAAATATTATAATTAGATAAAAAGGGGAGGGTTGAGTTATGTTAGGTTTAGGTGAAAAGATAAGGGCGGAAAGAGAAGAGTTGGGCTTTACGCAAAGCGATATGGCAAGGGCAATACCCATGAATCAATCAAACTATTCCAAAATAGAAAGGGACATGCAGGAGCCGAGCATAGAACAATTCAAAAGGATTTGCGAGATACTTAAACTGGACGCAAATTACCTGCTCGACGTAGACGAAGGCGATATTCCCAAAAAAGACAGAGAGTTATTGAAAGCGATAAAAACCATCATAAAAAAATATCAATAAAACGGTCGATAAGTAAAACTTACTTAAAAATATAAAAAAACGTGCGTACGAAATCAAAAGCGATATCGTACGCACGTAGTTTTATTTTACGGCGATAAACCGAATTTTATAATGGCGGGTTAAAGCCACGCATATCACAGTCCCTTCATGGATTCCACGGGCTTTTTTGATGATATCTTCGCCACGGGCAGGAAGGTTCCCAAAACGGCAACCACGAGCGCGACGCCCGCTATCATCGCAACGGTAACGGGTCCGAACACGAGTAGGCGCATGCTGAAAGTCAAAACTTTGGTTATCGAATTATTCAAAACGATCAGCAAAAAGTATGTCCCGACGAGAGATATGGCTATGCAGATGAGCGAGATGATAAACGATTCCGAGAAGAATATCTTGAATACGTCCGTGCCCCTTGCGCCGACCGCTCTCAAAACGCCTATCTCGTGCATCTTGCCGTTTATCGAAACGCTGATAAAGTTGAATAACAATAAGGAAGCGAACAGCGCCATCGCAAGTCCTACGTAAAAGAACACTTGCCCCATATTCTTAACCATATCGCTTATACTCTTTACGCTGCGATAAAGAGTATTGTCGATGGCGAAATAACTGTCGTCCTCGCCCATGACGTTGTTTAGTTCGAGAACCTTTTCGATATTTTGTTTGTGAGCGTTGTCGTAAGGCACGAACACGCCGTTATAGTAGACGTCGGCTTTCGGGAAAACGTACTTAGTGACGGTTTTTGAATACCATTCGTTTTCGTAACTGTACGAGGGTAGCGCTTCAGCCGAAACGTACATACCCATCCGGTAATTTTTGCCTTCGGGAACTATGGGGTAAATATAAACGCCGACCACGTCGATAAAGTGCGAAGAACCGTTATCTCCGCTCAAGGTAAAAGTCATTTTATCCATACCGAATTGACGAATATAATCGAAAAGCACGTCTATAACGTCGGTGAAAACCTCTGCCCGTTCTTCGTCGGTCAACCCCTTGCCGTCCCATTCGATCGATTGCAAACCGTCCCTTAACGACCAAAGGGCTACGTAAAGTTGACTTTTTTGTTTGGCGCTCTCAAACGCCTGATATAACCTATCGGCAAAGTAATACTCGTTTACCTGATTATCGGCGTTCTCATCGTAATACTTATCCCTTAAGAGTTGATATTTTTGAGAAAGATTATCGTATTTTTCCATTCGAGCGCCGACAAAGGCTTCAAATCCGCTCTCGTCCGTCCAACTGTCCGAAATAGGCAGATAGTTCGCGGGGATAAGCACTTGGTTACCGCTGAGAGTAGTCTTTCCGCTTTCAAAAAAGTAAGCGGTGAGCGTGTTCGGATCTGTTGCGTCGTAGGCTTTGAACCCCGAAACGCTATACGAAAACCAGTCGGTATAACAATAGACGTAATATCCGTTGCTGAAATACTTGTTATAGTCGTCGACGGTATCTTCCGACTGGCGGAAGTCTACTATATCCGCCGTGTATTCGTAAAACCCGTCTTTTACGAGAAAGATCTTTTGCAAGGTTTCGCCGATATACATGGAGTAGTCTAAAAGCAACAACATATCCCAGGTCGCCGCCTGTTCAAAAACGTCGTAACCACTGTATTTTTCAGGCACTTCGCCGCCGTCGAACACGCCTGAAATTGTAAGAACAACGTCGTGATTGTTTATTCTGAGCGACAATTTTTTGCCTACGGCGTCGCCTATACCATTGAGCGTTACCGCAGTTTGGGAAATCTGTCCGTATTCGTTGATCTCTCTCAATTCCCCGTTCAATAGACAGGTAGCGTAATACTGGCTTATGGCTATCTCGTCAAGCGCGTCGGGATAGGAGCCGAAGAGCATTTTGTCGCTTCCCGTTTGGCTATCCAGCGTGGCAAACCCCGTTGCCGACGTATTGCTCATGGTCTGCGGCGTCGAAGGAAGCGTTGAAAGGTTGGATACGGAAATGGAAGACGAGTATCTTCCGGCGGAGAACGAATAATAGGGAATAACGTTGCCGACAGCGTTTTTCAGCGCCTGAACGTCGGCGTCGGTCATAACCGTTTTGTCGCTGTTTTCGTAACTGTTTTGCAACTCACCGTTATGATAGTTTTCGGTAACGTAGCGATAGTTCTTGCTCAAAGCGATGGAGTCGTAGGTGGAAGAAGCGAAACTCTCCCGAACGACGTTATTTTCGTTGTATACCATGAGCGTTGAAAACAGTCCGAACATGATGAACGCCACAACCGATAATAAAACGGTAAACACCAGTCTTACGGGCTTTACTTTCAGCGAAGACGAGCCCATCTTAAACGCCTTTGAAAGCGGCAAATGCGAGCGAACGAACTTGCTTTCCGCCTTGGCGTAAGTTTTAACTTGTACGTCGCCGTCCGTCGTGTCGGAAAAGCATTCCGAAGAGCCGTCGTCCGAGATACCGTTGCTCATCTTATAGGCTCTGACGTTTTTCTCGCCCTTGGAGATTATAAGCCCGTCGCGGTTGTCGAGCAAAAACCTTTTTATACTCTCGAAGTCATCTTCGGTCAGGCGACTGCCTTGTTTTACGGAAATAGTGTCCCCGCCGATGACGGCAACGTTTTCGCTCAACTGCTTGGGCGGAATATACCGCTTGGTAACGTCCGATATTATCTTACCGTCTTTTAGTTCTATTATCCTGTCGGCGTAGTATTCGGCGAATTCCCTGTCGTGCGACACGACTATCACGAGCCTGTCCGCCGAAAGTTTTTTTAAGGTATCAAACACCTGTTTGCCCGTAGCGCTGTCCAAAGCGCCCGTAGGCTCGTCCGCCATTATTATCTTCGGGTCTTTTATAAGCGCCCTAGCAATGGCTATCCTTTGCTTTTGCCCGCCCGACAGCGTGTTGGGCTTGCGTTTGGCGTAGCCGTCAAGATCGACCTGTTTGAGTAGTTGGGAAACGAGAGCCTTGTCGCGCGGTTTGCCCTGCAATTCGAGCGCGATAGACAGGTTATCTTCGACCGAAAACTCGTTCAGAATGTTGTACTCCTGAAAGATAAACCCTATAAAAGTATTGCGGTAACTGTCGAAGTCGCTGCCTGAAAAACTTTTGCTGCTCCGCCCCTTTACTATTATCTCGCCCGAAGTCGGCGTATCCAGCCCGCCGCAAAGATTGAGTAGCGTCGACTTGCCCGAGCCCGATTTACCGAGCAAGAATACCATTCCCGTTTCGGGAAAATTTACGGAAACGTCGTCGAGAGCGCGCGTTTCGGCGCCGCCCTTTACCTTGTAGATCTTCGTAAGATTTTTGATTTCAAGCATGAATAAACACTCTCCCCCGTTTATAAACAAACTTCCAAAATAATTATTTTACTATTAAGCCTTTGTCATTCGCCGAGCAAAAATAAAATTGTGAGTTATCCACGGTTTTTGCCCGTCAAAAACAAATAAGCATGTGTGTTTCGTGTTTGCGGTTAAACGCAAACACGAAAAGCCCCGCGGGGCTTAAAAAACTTATCGACAAAAAAACGCTTTTTATCTATTATTCGTCGCCCGTTTCGTCGCGGAAACTTTTCAAGTTTATTAAAACGCCGAAGCAAGGGTTTATTTGGCAAATCTTTGCTTCGGCGGTAATGATAAAATAAGTTGTTCTTGCCCGAATAAAACGTCAAGATACGGGCGGTTATTATGCGAGCAGTTTCAGATAATCGTTTTTGTCGGCGGCGGCGAGATACAAATATAGCCTCGGACCGGCGTCAAGCCCGAACAAAAGGTTGTAGAACACTTTGAAGAACCCTTGCTGACGAGCCATGTTTTCCTTCTTGGTAAGCGCAGGGTCGTTAATAATCGAGTAAAGGAAGTTCTGAACGTCTTTTTCGAGTATTTTGTCGTTTTCCGCAAGATAATCGTGCAGAGCCTTGACGGCTGACTTTTGCTCGTCGGAAAGTTGCTCAAAATACTCTTGGTTCTTTTCGGCAAGCAGTTTATAAGCCTTGCTCGGTTGATAGACGCTTATCCAGTGCTGAACGCGTTCTAATCTCGGCAGATCGCCGTCACCGAAAGGCACGTCTATTTTAGCGAGCGTTTTTTTGACCAGTTCCGGATTAAACCCGACGATGGGCGCGACGGAAGCAAGCGTTCCGAAAGGAACTTTTGCAGGCGTTTCCTTTTTTTTGAAAGTGCAGTAATCGTAAACCGATTGATTGAATTCGTCGCCCGTGCCCGCCTTATAGGCTTCAAGCCCCTTATCGTACTCGCTGTAATGGCGAATTATCGTGTCGTCAAAATTGAATGAAAACGGCGTTTCGGGCTCGTATTTGGCGAACAGCCACCTTACCATTTCGGGTTCGTACACCTTCAAAACGGTTTCGGGGGTTATGTTGTTGCCGGTAGAGGAGTGCATGTCCCCAAGCCCTGCGATGGAAAGCCATTCGTAGCCGTAAAACAGCGGCGGTTCAACGCCGAAGATATTTTTCGCAACGTCGCTGCAAACGGTATAACTGCCGTTTTCCGCGGCGTGGTCGCGCCCGCCCGGCTCGAAGTCTACCCCTTCGGCGCCCCAACGCATGGGCCAGTCAACCTTCCACACCAACTTTATAAGCGTATAATCGCGAACGCGAACGGTCTTTGTTGCGCCGCACGTCTTGCAACGGAAGGTTATTTGCTCGCAATCGTCGCTGACGGAGATAATCTCGGTCGTGTCCTTTTTGCACTCGTCGCAATAAAGATTGATGGGGTAATAATTATTCCTGTCGCCCTCGGAAGAATCCTGAGTTTTATACTTTATCAAAATATCGTATATCTCAAGTCGGCGTTTAAGAGCGAGAATTATCATTTCGGAATATCTTCCCGAAAGATACTCTTTAGCCTGATAACGGGTGTCGGGATGAATATCGAGAATATCCAAAGAACGCTCGAACTGTCTTTCGTTATACTCTGCGTAGGACGAACACTCGCCGTGCGGATCGGGGATAAGCGCGTACGGCATTCCGACGTATTTTCCGAAATCTTCGCAAATGGCGGCGATGTTTGTAGGGACTTTTCTCAGCCTGTCAAACTCGTCCCACGAGAACAAAAGCCTTGCCTTTTTCCCCTTTTTTTGAAGCGCTCTTACGACAAAGTAACTTGTCGCTATCTCCCTGAAATTGCCGATATGTACCGAGCCCGAGGGGCTTATGCCCGACGCGCAAACGTATTCTTCCTTGTTCGGCTTTTTTGCGATTATCTCTTCCGCGATCCTATCAGCCCAATGCATAGTAAAATCTCCCTGTGCTAAAGATAAAGTTATTTTACTATATTTTATATTCTTTTTAGTCGCTTGTCAATCTTATTAGACAGATTAAAGCGGTTTTTACTTGGTTTTAACGCATTTAGGCTCAATTATAAAAAAGTTCATGAAAAATAACCCGACTTACTTTTTTTGTGAGAACGGTAAACAACAAAAAAATAGTGCCGACCTCGTAAAAAGTTACCCACCCGCTGAGCGGGTGGTTCTTCATTTTCGGGCAATAGCCCTTGAATACTAGCCCGAGCGCCACGCGCTCATGCGACGGCCTGACAGCCTCAGCGATTGTTACTTGCTACCCTTAAAAGGGTCTTCGGG
>JAFVDA010000100.1 GCA_017478765.1 Clostridia bacterium | reverse complement strand
GACCGAAGTTATAATTTCGTCGGTAGAAAACTCGTTTTTCAGCCTTTCGGCAATGGCGACGGGAGAAGCGCGCAGGATCTTTGCGAACCTGAAGCAAGGCAGCGCATAGTCGCCTACTTCCGTCGAAGGCGGGACTTCGATAAAGCCTTCGACTTGGTCGGTCGAAACGCCTTCGATATTTATTTTTTTAGCAATATACTGTTTATAGTTCATGGTAAGCCCTTTAGGTAAAAAGTCGAAAGCCGTCTTCCGACTACAATAATCCACGGTTTTTTAGATATTTTATCACATATTGCGATAAAAGACAATATTTAATTTGATAAATCAAAAAATAAGTTATATAATACAAGCGTCAGTTTGCTGAATGCAAACCAAAACCTAGCGGTTTTCACCGAACTTTTCTTGCGAAAACTTCGGACGCTTCTTTCTAAGCAATCATAAAAATGTCCTTGCAAGCAAGCATTTTTAATAATCGAAAACACTAAAAGAATACAAAAATCGGCAAGGCGCGGCGCTGTTATGCCGCCGAGAAGGTCGCCGAAGGAGATATTATGAAGTTAGGTGTAGTAGGACTTCCAAACGTTGGAAAATCAACTCTTTTTAACGCCATCACCAAAGCGGGGGCAATGGCGGCGAACTTTCCGTTCTGCACGATAGAACCGAACGTAGGCGTAGTTGCCGTGCCGGACGAGAGGCTGGACAAACTGGCTAAACTGTATAACAGCAAAAAAATCGTTCCCGCGACCATAGAGTTCGTTGACATCGCTGGCTTGGTTCGCGGCGCTTCCAAGGGTGAAGGGCTCGGCAACAAATTTCTCTCTCATATAAGGGAAGTGGACGCGATAGTGCACGTCGTCAGATGTTTTGAAGACGCAAACGTCACTCACGTTGAGAACACGGTCGATCCCAAAAGGGATATGGACATAATCAACCTCGAACTTATTTTAGCCGATCTCGAAGCCGTCGAAAAGCGGCTGGACAGGGCTAAAAGCATGTTCAAAACGGGAGACAAAAAGTATCAGGTCGAAGCCGAACTGCTGCAAAGGATATACGACACTCTGACCGCCGAAAAGCCGGTCAGAACCATGACTTTCAACGAGGACGAAGCCGAATACGTCAAGGGGCTGTTCCTTTTGACGAGCAAACCCGTAATCTACGCGGCAAATATTTCGGAGAGCGACATCGGCAAGGACGACAACCCCATGGTCTTGACCGTCAAGCAATACGCCAAGGCGGAAGGCGCTCAAACCATAGTTATTTGCGCTAAGATCGAAGAAGAGATTTCCGAACTACCGGAGGACGAACAAGCCGAATTTATGGACGCTTTGGGGCTTAAAGAAAGCGGACTAAATAGACTTGTAAAAGCTTCTTACACCCTTTTGGGATTGATGAGTTTTTTGACTGCGGGAGAACCCGAAACAAGGGCTTGGACCATAAAAATAGGTACGAAAGCGCCGCAGGCAGCCGGCAAGATACACACCGACTTTGAAAAGGGTTTTATCCGTGCCGAAGTGGTCAACTATCTTACCCTTTTGGAATGCGGATCTCTCGCCGCCGCAAGGGAAAAGGGCAAAGTCCGCTCGGAAGGCAAGGACTACGTCATGCAGGACGGCGACGTGGTACTTTTCAGATTTAACGTGTAATATTTAAGACTAAAAACACTCAAAAGCGCCGATATTGGTTGATTATCGGCGCGCGAATACATTTACAGCATGCAAAAAGAGACACTTAAACCCATTAAAAAATTCAATGAAATAGCCTACGTTTTGGCGACCGTACTATGTTCGTTAGGCGTGAGTTTGTCGGCAAAGAGCGGATTCGGCGTATCGATGGTAGTCGCGCCGGCGTTCGTTTTATCCAACTATCTTCAACCCATTCTGCCGTTTTTCACCTTCGGCAACACCGAATACGTCGTGCAGGGGCTGATGATAATAGCGCTCGTGATAGTAGTCAGAAAATTCAAGATAAAATATCCCCTGTCTTTTTTGACGGCGGTAACTTACGGACTGCTACTTGACCTATTCAGAATGATCGTCGGAGTAGACGTACCCGAACAAATTTATTTGAGAATAATATATATGATTTTGGGCGCTGTAATTACGGCGATGGCGATAGCGCTGTATTTAAGGACATATCTTCCGCAACAGGGATACGATCTGTTCGTGTACGAACTTGCGACCGAAAAAAAGCTCAATATGACCAAGGTCAAATGGGCTTACGACGTAATCTCTTTGGTAGCGGCGATAGCGCTAATGCTTATACTTTTTAGAAAATTCGATCTCGAACTTATCGGCGTCGGAACGCTCATTCTCACGGTGATCAATACTCCGCTCATATCGCTGTTCGGAAACCTTTACGACAAATTCATAAGTTTCGACCCGATGTTCCCCGCTTTTGCGACAAAGGCGTTCAGGTATAAAACGGACGAGGAATAGAATATATTATTTCCAAAGGAGATATATCTTTTGGAGATAACTTTCGAGGGAATCGAGCCGCTTATCGGCAACACGCCGCTTATAAGGCTGAAAAAAATTGAAGCCGTTTTCGGCTTAAAAGCGAAAATTTACGCAAAAGCCGAATGTTTCAATCCGTCGGGCTCGGTCAAAGACAGGCCCGCGCTTTATATTTTGCGCTCGGCGATAAAAAACGGGGAACTATCCCCCGAACGCGAGATCATCGAGCCGACTTCCGGCAACTTCGGCGTAAGCCTTGCCATGCTCGGGGCGGCTATGGGGCTGAAAACAAGGCTCGTTATGCCCGACAATATGAGTAAGGAACGAGTTAAGTTGATGCGGTTATACGGCGCCAAGGTGGAGTTTTCGGACGGCGCTCTCGGTATGGCGGGCGCAAAACAATTAGCCAAATTGTTTGCGGAAAAAAATGCCGACTGCTTTATGCCTCGGCAATTTGAAAATCAAAATAATCCGCTGTCGCACTATTTTACCACCGCGCCCGAGATATATAGCGCTCTCGGCGGTAAGATCGACGCTTTCGTTGCGGGAGTAGGCTCGGGCGGGACGATAACGGGAGTCGGAACATACTTAAAAGCTAAAAGCCCGACCGTAAAGATAATAGCGGTAGAACCCGAACTAAGCCCGGGGCTGACGGAAGGCAGGTTCGGCAAGCACGCCATACAGGGAATAGGCGCGAACTTTATTCCACCTATCCTCGATAGGTCGATAATCGACGACGTTGCAGACGTTGCGGATAAGGACGCGTTTGATTACGCCGGACTGCTTGCAAAAAACCAAGGGCTTGCTTGCGGAATATCGTCGGGCGCGGCGCTATACGCAGCCGTTTCCGTCGCAAAAAAGCCGGAATACGAAGGAAAAACAATCGTTTGTCTTTTGCCCGACTCGGCGGACAGATATTATTCGTTGATAGACTGATCGACTTTCGTTTTAATTCCACTTTCCACTTTATAAATAATTTTTACGGTATAAAAACTATGAAGGTACTCGTTGCGATGAGCGGCGGCGTGGATTCGAGCGTCGCGGCAAAAATCTTAATAGACCAAGGATACGAATGCGTCGGAGCGACCATGAAACTTTACGAAGGTTTGGACGCAGGCGTCATAGAAGAGAGCGCTTGTTGCAGCGCCGACGACGTTGCCGACGCGCGTCAGGTTTCCTATTCGCTCAAAATGCCGTACTACGTCTTTAATTTTAAGGACGGTTTTAAGGAAAAAATAATCGATAACTTCGTTTGCAGTTATCTTAACGGAGTTACTCCCAACCCTTGCGTTGAGTGCAACCGTTTTATGAAGTTCGACAAACTCTTCGAGCGCGCCGAAGTTTTGGGTTGCGATTATATCGCGACCGGGCATTACGTTCGCCGAGAGCAAAAGGACGGCAAATTTATCTTAAAAAAAGCGCTCGACCCAACTAAAGATCAGAGTTACGTTTTATACTTTTTGGACCAAAAACACTTATCCAAACTGCTGTTTCCTCTCGGCGACCT
>JAFVDA010000099.1 GCA_017478765.1 Clostridia bacterium | reverse complement strand
GGGGTTGTTGGATTTTTTAGCCAAAACTTCAACCACTTCTGCGTTGATACCAAGGTTCAAAATGGTATCCATCATGCCGGGCATAGACGCTCTTGCGCCCGAACGAACGGAAACGAGCAAAGGATTTTCCTTGTCGCCGAACTTCTTGCCGGTCATGTTTTGGAGAATCTCAACGTACTCCATGATCTGAGCCTCTATCTCGGGGCTGATCTTTTTGCCATCGTCGTAATACTTGGTGCAAGCTTCGGTCGTAATCGTGAATCCCGGAGGAACAGGAAGACCGAGGTTGGTCATTTCAGCAAGGTTAGCGCCCTTGCCGCCAAGCAGTTCGCGCATGCTGCCGTTGCCTTCTTTGAATAGGTAAACGTACTTGTAACTCATAAAACCTCCCACATTGTATGTGATAAAAAAATATTTGCAAACTTTATTTAGGCTTGTCCGCCCAAAAGCGCAAAGCCCTTTAACCAGTTTATTATACTTTATATAATCGAGTTAGTCAATACAAAAAAGCAAATTTTCTCATTTTTGGACCATTAAATTTACATTTTTTGCCTTTTACGCACAAATAAAAAGAAGGCTCGCGACAGTAATAATATCGAAAAGCCCGCCTATATGTCGGTTAATCGCCGTTTTTCTTTAAGTGCGACAAATGTGTGTAATAACAGCACTCTATCCTGCCGTTATAGATTTTTCTCTTTTTGTCCGCTCTTTTTCCAAACAATTTCTCAAAGTCCGTAACGTTTGTAAGAGTATAAAAACACCAGTCGGGATTATTCTCCGCAACCCGACCTAAAGCCCTGTACAACCTCTCGATCTCGTCACGAGCCAAAAGTCTTTCGCCGTATGGCGGGTTGGATATGACTACTCCGCGTTTGAGCGGGCTTACAAAATTCTTCATATCCGCCTTTTCAATCTTAATCAGGTCGTCTACGCCCGCCCTTTTAGCATGGAAGGCAAAAAGTTTGAGTTGATCCTCATCTACGTCGCAGGCGTATATCGGGGTTTTACACTGCTCGTCCACGGCGGACGCGGCGTTATAGTAGACGTCGTCCCAAATAGTCCTGTCAAAGACGGGATAATCTAAAAAGTCAAACGAACGCATCATTCCGGGCGCAACGTTTTTTGCTTTCATCGCAGCTTCGATGGCTATAGTTCCCGTGCCGCAAAAAATATCGGCAAAGGGTCTATCCTTATTCCAGACGGAAAGGTCTATAAGCGCGGAGGCGACCGTTTCTTTTAATTGCGCCTCGCCCACCATAGTTCGGTAACCGCGCCTGTGAAGCCCTTCGCCGGACGTGTCGAGCGAAATTATCGCAACGTCGCGATAGACGGAAACTTCTATTCTGTATCTTTCGGCGTCTTCGGATAAAACTTCCGTTTTATAGACCTTTTTCAATCTTTCGGCAATAGCCTTTTTTACTATCGATCTGGTTGCGGAAACGGCGTGCAGAGTTGACTGGACGAGGTTGACGTCAATCATAAGTTTTCCGTTTTCGGAAACGTAATCTTCCCATGCGATAGCCGAAACGCCGTCGAAAAGATCGTCGAACCCGCTCGCCTTAAACTCGCCGAGTTTTATAAAAACTCTGCTCGCCGTCGACAGGAACATATTGCACTCGGCAACCGTTTTCCAGTCGCCCTCAAAAGTAATCTTACCGTTTACGGCGGGGGCGTCGGCAACGCCCAGTTTGTATAATTCTCTCTTGGTGACAGCTTCTATTCCCGAAGCGCACGCAACGGATATTTTCATAATTAAATTCCTTACGGTCTTTTTCTGCAACCGCGTTTTCAAACGAAATTCTTGATAAAAGTTTTTCTATGTATGGGGCACGGACCGAATTTCTTGATGGCTTCGATATGCGCCTTTGTGCCGTAGCCCTTATGTTTTTCAAAACCGTATTCGGGATAAATTTTTGCGTATTCCGCCATAAGGTTATCTCTGTAAACCTTGGCGATAATGGACGCAGCGCCTATGGAATAGGACAGCGCGTCACCCTTTATAATGGACTCAGTTCTTACGCCGAAGTCGGCTTTTACCGCGTCCACGAGAAGCGCCTGCGGCTTGATAGGCAAACCTTCGACGCAGTTTTTCATGCATAGGATAGTTGCGTTCAAAATATTTATCTCGTCGATGACCTCTGGCGAGACTTCGCAAATCTTATACGCGATCGCTCGTTCCAAAATAAGTTTGGACAGTTGCTCGCGCTTTTTCTCGCTCAACTTTTTGCTGTCGTCGATACCGTCGATGATAAGATGGTCGTCAAGCGGCATTATTACCGCCGCGCAAACGACCGGACCGCATAAAGGTCCCCTACCGACCTCGTCCATTCCGGCGATAAGCGTCAAGCCCTCGTCTAAAAGTTTACGTTCGTATACTAATTTATCGGTTTGGTTTCCAGACATATTTTCCCCAGCCTTTGTTTTCTGAAATCGTCGAACAAGCATTTCGCGCAGCGCTCGTAATCGTATTCGCCGCCGCGAAGCATAAAGCCCCTTGCCTTGCAAATGCGCTCGTAAACGTCTATCGGCGCGCCGCTTAAGTCTACGCCGTATCTGTCCGTCAATGCGTTCGGGTAAACAACGGACAGTTCTTCGATAAAGTCGAGCGCGAGCGATTGAATATCCAGAGCGCCGTCGTTGATGCTCCCTATATACGCAAGATGGTGAGCGTAAATTTGATTTTCAAAACTCGGCGGCATAGTCCCCGGCGTATCGAGAAGTTCCAAGCCCGAAAGTTTTATCCACTGTTTGCCCTTAGTAACGCCCGCCTTATCTCCCGTCATAGCCTGTTTTTTACCGCACAACGTGTTTATCACCGTTGACTTGCCGGTATTAGGTATTCCGCACACCATAACTCGCATAGTCTTATTGACGCCCTTACTCAGATTGCGTTCGATTTTTTCCTTAAACATATCGATAACCGAGTTATAGACGGCTTTTCCGCTCTTTGCGTTTGTTCCTACGGTGGCTAAAACACGCTTTCCTTCCGCTTTGAGCGCCGACACGATAAGACCCACGTCGCGTTCGGTAACGGCGTCCGATTTATTTATCAGATATAACGTCGGTTTACCGTTCAAAAGGTTGCCAAGTTTATAGTTAAAGCACGCAAAAGGCGCGCGGGCGTCCAGAACGTAAATGAACCCGTCGCATAGCTTAACGTTTTCTTCCATCATCCGAAGGGCTTTTGTCATGTGCCCCGGAAACCATTGAATGGGTTGCATGTTTTACTCCTTTTTGGTTTTAAGATCGGGGCGAAGTTTCTCGGTCAACAGTCTTGACTGTTCGGCTCGCCACTCGTCCACCTGCGCGTGATTGCCGGATAGCAAAACGTCCGGCACGGTCAAGCCCATAAATTCTCTCGGACGGGTATATTGCGGATATTCGAGCAAGTCACTCGTGAAACTCTCGTTTTCAAGCGAAGGAGCGCTCAAAACGCCTTCGACGTAGCGGCTTACGGCGTCGGTAATGACCATCGCCGGTAGTTCTCCGCCCGTCAAAACGTAGTCGCCGATGGATATTTCACGGTCGATATAAAGGTCTATCACCCTTTGATCGACGCCTTCGTAGTGACCGCAAAGAATGAGTAATCTATCGTTTTTCACAAGGCTTTGCACCATCTTTTGCGAAAAGGTTTCGCCCTTTGGAGAAACGTATATCCTAAGCGCTTTATGTTCGGGGTCCACCGCGTCTATAGCGGAGGCGATGGGTTGGGGCATCATAAGCATTCCCGCCCCGCCGCCAAAGGGATAATCGTCGCACTTTTTATGCTTATCGAGCGAGTAATCGCGAATATTATGGGTGAAGATCTCCAGTTTGCCGCCGTCGACAGCCCTGCCGATAATACTTTCGTAAAGGGGCGCAAACATTTCCGGAAAAAGAGTCAGAATATCTATTCTCATTTATTCTCCTTGAGTAGCGCGACTTGGGTAAACACCGAAGCGTCTACGGTGACGGTCTTTTCGTCCACGTCGACAACAGGTTGGAGTTTTTTCAAAAACGGGAAGGATACCACGCCTTCGGCTGTCGTCGCCTCGAAAATATCGACGTTACTTTGATAGACGTTGGTTATCTCACCCAAAACTTTTCCGCTCGATAAAATCAGTTTGCAACCGATCACGTCCTGAATAAAATAGGCGTCGTCCGCTTTTACGATTTGATCTTTATCGCAATAAACTTCCTTTCCGCGCAAAAGTTCGGCGGTATTCCTGTCGAACACGCCCCTTAAAAATAGAAAAAGACTATCGTCTCTCGCCGTTATTTTTTGGACTTGATACTCCACTTGGTCAATATATACCCGTTTAACGCGTTTGACGGCTTCCAAGCCGTCGGTCAAATCGGATATTTTTATTTCGCCGTTTATGCCCTGCGGCTTTAACACGACGCCGATAAGAATTTTCATTTTACGCTACTCTCGCTTAAAAATCAAAGTTGCTTTTTATGAGAAAAAAAGAGAAATTTATGCAATTTCTCCCTTTTCCTTAATTTCGATATTGTACTTTTTACCGCTCTTTGCCGAAGCCGATTTGACTATGGTCCTCATCGCCTTGGCTATTTTGCCTTGACGACCGATCACCTTGCCCATATCGCTTTCGTTAAGGGTGACGGTAATGGTTACGAGATCGTCCGTCTCCTCTTGGGTAAACTCGATCTCGTCCTTTTTCTCGGCGAAAGCAAAAACTATATATTTAACAAGCTCTAACATGAATCGCTCCTAAATATCAGTCTTTCTTCTTTTTGGGATTGGTCTTTGCGGGAGAAGGTTTATCGCTCTTTTCGATAATGCCTTGGTTGATCAAAAGCGCTCTTACCGTTTCGGTGGGTTGAACGCCTTTTGCAAGCCACGCCTTAGCCTTCTCGGCGTCGATAACGACTTCCGCAGGTTGGCTGACGGGGTTGTAGTGACCGATCTTCTCGATATACTTGCCGTCTCTTGCGACTCTTGCATCAACTACGACGATACGATAAAAAGGAGACTTCTTATCGCCCATTCTCGTCAATCTCATCTTAACTGCCATATTTGTACCTCCGTGAGTTAAAACTCTGTATTTTATTTTTTATTTTATTTGAAGTTAAAGGGTAATTTTTTGCCGTTGCGCATTTGGCGCATGAGCGCTTTCGACTGCTCGAAGCCTTTCAACAACTTGTTTATCTCCTGAAGGCTCGTGCCGCTGCCGTTTGCTATCCTCATCTTGCGCGAATAATTGAGTATGGACGGGTTTTTGCGCTCTTCCATGGTCATCGACTGTATTATCGCCTTATTCTTGTAAATTGCGCGCTCGTCGATATCGTCTTCGTTTATCTTCATTTTGCCGATGCCGGGAAGCATGGATAAAACGCCTTTCGCGCCGCCCATCTTTTTGAGCATTTCGATTTGGTCGATATAGTCGTTAAGGTCGAAGGTGTTCTCGCGAATACGCTTTTCCATCTTCTTGGCTTGCTCTTCGGTAACGGCTTCCTGCGCTTTCTCGATCAACGAAAGCACGTCCCCCATGCCGAGTATCCTGTTCGCCATTCGGTCGGGATAGAAGGGTTCAACGTCCCCGACCTTTTCGCCGACGCCGCAAAACTTGATGGGCTTACCCGTGACTTTTTTTATAGACAAGCACGCGCCGCCGCGGGTGTCGCCGTCGAGTTTGGTGAGAACTACGCCCGTGACCGACAATCGGCGGTTAAACTCTTCCGCCACCTGCGTAGCGACCTGACCGGTCATCGCGTCGACCGTCAGAAGTATCTCGGTAGGGCTGACTGCCTTTTCGATATTTTCAAGTTCTGCCATCAACTTGTCGTCTATTTCAAGTCGACCTGCCGTTTCGATAATAACCGTATCATAGCCGTATCTTTTTGCGTAAGCAACGGAGTTTTGAGCGATTTTTACGGGATCGCCTTCGCCTTCCTGATAGACTTCGACCTGAATAGCCGAGCCGACGACCGTCAACTGCTTTATCGCCGCGGGACGATAGACGTCGCACGCAACGAGCATGGGCTTTTTGCCTTGCTTTTTAAGAAGTTGCGCAAGTTTACCGCAAAACGTGGTCTTGCCTGCGCCCTGAAGACCGCACATCATTATGACGGTTGGCGGATTGGAAGCAACTTCCAGCTTGGAGTTGGTGCTTCCCATCAAGGCTATCAACTCTTCGTTTACTATCTTGATGACCTGTTGAGTGGGGTTAAGACTTTTTAATATTTCCTGACCGACGGCTTTTTCGGAAACGTCTTCGATAAACTGCTTTGCGACCTTAAGATTGACGTCGGCTTCCAAAAGCGCGATCCTTATCTCGCGCATGGCTTGCTTGATCTCAAGTTCGGTAAGCCTGCCGCGCTTGGTCATCTTGGAAAAAACGTGATTCAATTTTTCGCCGAGCGATGAAAAAAACGCCATTATTCCTCCAAAATTTCGGTCAAACGAGTCTTATAGTCTTCGGGCAGATCTTCGGCAAACCTTTTAAGTCTTAACGTAAGCGCGTAATTGCCCAACTTTTGTTCCAACCTGTCAAGCTCCTCTCTCGACTTTTTAAGCGTACCTTCTACCGATTGACGGCTTACGCCCTTTATCTCGGCGATCTCCGAAAGCGACATATCGAACGAGTAATACATTTCGGTCATCTCCGCTTGAAGCGGCGTTAAAACCTTGCCGTATATTTGAAAAAGATAAAAGTATTTTACGTCTTTCATACTCGCCTTATTCGCGTGGTCTAAAAAGGACTTCTCCGCGGTAAAAACTTACGCGATAAAAATAAGAAAGGTGTAAAGCAAAATCACTTTACACCTATATTATAATCCTTTTTTACTCGCTGTCAAGCGATTTCACCGCTCTACGCGTTAATTTTTGATAAAAATCAACTTTCTGCAGTTTTCGCACTCGATAAAGCGGTCCTTTTTAAGTTTTGTCACGGATAAGGCGGAAAACTCCGTTCCGCACGCGACGCAGTGTTTACATTCCGACTCGTCCACAACGTAAACGAGCGGGAATTTGTTGGACTTTCTCGCCGTACGATACTTTTCCATGAGGTCTGAAGGAATACCCTTTGCCAACTCTTCGAGCCGCTTGGTTATTTCCGCCTTTTGCCCTTCAACTTCGGCTTGAAGCTTTTTAACCTCTTCCTTGCAGGCGTCGAAGGTTTCCTTCATGGTCTTAGTTTCGGTCATCAATTTTTTATATTGATTGACAAGTTCGGTCATTTCCTTGTTGAGTTTGTCAATCTCCTTTTCCATCTCGGCAAAGGACGCGGACAGTTCGGACGACT
>JAFVDA010000098.1 GCA_017478765.1 Clostridia bacterium | reverse complement strand
TTATCTTTTCGCTCGGCAAAGCGCCTTCGATAACCGCGCTGTCAACGCCGCCCGCGCTGCCCGTAACCAAGCAAAGCCCTGCCTCGGAAAGTTGAGCCGCGAAATCCTTTGTCAGACGCAACACGTCGGACGGACACTTTCTCGTTCCGACGACGGCGAATATCTTTTGTTCTTCCAAAAGCGATACGTTGCCGTTACAATATAAACATAACGGCGGACAATCGACGTTTTGCAAACTTTCGGGATAGTTTTCCGAATACTTGGTAATAACCCGAACGTTTCTACTTTCAAGCTTAGTCACAACGTGGTTGAGATAATTCTCGTTAAAAGCCGACGCGACGGTATTAGCCTTGCTTTCGGGCAGTACCGAATAAATAACTTCAGTCACGTAGTCGTCCTGCGAAAACAGTTGCTTGGGACCATCCAACCTGTCGAGTATGGCTATTTTATTCTTGTATTCGAGACCCATCATACTGTCGAGCAGTATAACGGCAAGTTCGTCTCTATCGTAACTCATAACTATTTATCAATATCGGAATTCCTGTAACCGATAGCTTCCAAAAGGTGCTTGGTTTCTATGTTGTCGGAATAATCGAGGTCGGCGATAGTCCTTGCCACTTTAAGTATTCTGCTTCTCGCTCTTGCCGAAAACCCGAGAACCTCAAACGACCTTTTAAGAAGTTGTTCGTCTTCTTTCGAGAGAGAACAGTACTTTATGAGATGTTTTTCACGCATCTGCGCGTTGCAGGTTATGCCTTCGCCTAAAAACCTTTCTCTTTGGATAAGTCTTGCTTTGTTGACGCGTTTTCTTACCGCTTCCGAACTCTCTTCCAAATTTTCCTTTACGAGATCGTCGTATAAAACGTTGTCGACGTGTATCTGAATATCTATCCTGTCAAGCAGCGGACCGGATATTTTCGCCTTATACTTTCTTATTTGCGTATCCGTGCATTTACATTCGGCTGTAGTTGAGCCGTAATTGCCGCAAGGACAGGGATTCATGCTCGCCACGAGCATAAAGTCGGCGGGGTATTTTATTGTCGCTTTCGCTCTTGAGACCGTAATAACTCCGTCTTCCAAAGGCTGTCTCAAACATTCGAGCGTCTGACGGGTGTATTCGGGCATTTCGTCAAGATACAAAACGCCGTTATGCGCAAGACTTACAAGCCCCGGTTTTGAATTAGAGCCGCCGCCTACCATCGCGACGTTAGTCGAAGTATGGTGGGGAGTAACGAACGGCCTTTTCGATATAACGCCCTCCGCTTTGTCGAGCGTGCCGTAAACCGAATATATCGCGGTGGTTTCGAGCGCTTCGTCGAAAGTCATATCGGGGATTATCGACGGGATACACTTTGCAAGCATGGTTTTCCCTGAACCGGGAGCGCCGACCATTATCATATTATGTCCGCCCGACACCGCGACTTCGAGCGCGCGCTTTGCGACCGCCTGCCCTTTGACGTATTTAAGATCGTTTACGTATTCGCCGTGCTCGGCGGGATTAAATTGGGTGAAAGGATACGGGTCTATATCCGCGCCAGAAAGATATTCTATAACTTCTTTCAAAGAGCCGACGGGAATAATTTCCACTCCGCTGACAAGCGACGCTTCCTTTGCGTTCTCACTTGGCAAAACTATTCTCTTCAATCCTTGTTTCTTCGCGAACAACACGATCGGAAGTATTCCCGAAACCGGGCGAAGCCTTCCTTCGAGCGAAAGTTCGCCGATAAACACCGTTGAGCCGATATCGCGAATAAGTTTATTGTTTACCGCCCTTAAAATGGTCACGGCTATAGGAAGGTCGAGATAAGCGCCTTCCTTTTTTACGTCCGCGGGAGCAAGATTTACCGTTATTGTCGTGTAAGGAAAACTGCCCGTAGTATTCTTTATCGCCGAATGGACCCTTTCCTTCGACTCTTTTACCGCCGTATCGGGAAGCCCGACGATATCAAACCGCTCCTCGCCCTTAAAGACGTCGGCTTCGACTTCGATCAGTATTCCTTCAAGTCCGTAAAGAGCAATGCTTTTTGCTTTCGATACCATTTTATCCCCCGTGGCCGTCTTTTGCGACGATTAAACAAATTTATTTTAATACGAAACACGCAAATTGTAAACTGATTTTTCGCAACAAACATTAAATTATATATAATATTTTGTCGTATCCGTCGCCCAAGCGAAAGTTTAATTAAATTATTTAATTAAAAAATAAAACGCTCAAGGCATAATAAAAAAATATCTTCACAACATTATATTTATGACCATAATTTTCATAAGAGCGGTGATACTGATGATAACGCTCGTAGCCGTAATGCGGCTTATGGGAAAAAGACAGATCGGTGAGATGCAGCCTTTCGAGTTTATCATTACTTTGATTATCGCCGAACTTGCGTGTATCCCCATGTCGGACGTATCCATTCCGCTTATATACGGGATAGTTTCCGTTCTCGCCGTATTCATCATTCATCAGGTTCTGACCGTTTTAAGCCAAAAAAGTCAGATCGTTCGCCTCGCCGTATGCGGAAAACCTTCGGTTTTGATAAATAAAAACGGCGTGGACGTTAAAGAATTGAAACGCAACAATATGGGCGTCGACGATTTGATAGAATCGTTAAGGGGTACGGGGAATTACTCGCTCGACTCCGTCTATTACGCTATCTACGAATCCAACGGCACGCTGACCGTTCTAAAAAACGAGGACAAAGAAAATTCTTTTTTGCCGCTTTTGCTCGTCGAGGAAGGTAAGGTTTCCGAAAAAAATCTGCAACTAATCAAACTGGACGACGGGTTTATCAAAAACGTCGCCGAGCAAAACGGAATTAAGAGAGTAAAGGACATCGAGGTTTTGACGCTCGATTCGAGCGGAAAGGTATATTTACAAGCAAAAGGTCAAAGGTATAAGACCTTGACCGTCAGTTTAAGTGAGGAAAACAAATGGTAAAATCGATAGTTTCAAGCATAGTGGCGCTTATTATAGTCGTCGCCGGCGGGGTTAGCGAAAACGTATACGTCAATCATTGTTTTTCGGAGCTTACCGAAACGTTTTCTTTACTCAACGAAAAACTTGATAGTGGCGAAGATTGTTCGGAGTCGGTCAATTCGGCAAAGGACAAGTGGTTCGACTGCAAGAGAAAACTTCACGCTTTCATTCCGCATACGGAAATAAAGGAAGTGGATCTGTGGGTGAGCGAGTGCGCCTATTACGTCTCCGTCGGCGACGCAGACGAAGCGAAGGCAAAATGCGCCGTCATACTCAAACTCTTCGAGCAGATCCCGAAAACATTTTCTTTAAGCCTTGAAAACGTGTTTTAATATAAAAAACGAGAGATTTACCGCATAACGTTCGGTAAAAACTCTCGTTTTTGTTTTTATTGTTTATCAAATATCCTTTTTAAGAATTGCCCGGTGTAACTATCCTTACACTTTGCTACCTGTTCGGGCGTACCGCTCGCGATAACCTGTCCGCCGCGGTCTCCGCCTTCTTTACCCAAGTCAACTATATAGTCGGCACACTTGATAACGTCAAGATTATGTTCGATGATTATAATGCTGTTACCGCCGTCGCGCAGCCTATAAAGTATATCGATGAGTTTTTGCACGTCGTAAGAGTGCAGTCCCGTGGTGGGTTCGTCGAAAATATACAAGGTCTTTCCTGTGGCGCGCTTGGATAGTTCGGTCGCAAGTTTTACCCTTTGCGCTTCGCCGCCCGACAAAGTGGTTGCGGGCTGACCGAGTTTAACGTACCCCAGTCCTACGTCCTGTAAAGTCTTTATCTTGTTGTAAATTCTCGGAATGTTTTCAAAGAACTCTACGGCTTCGTCGACCGTCATTTCCAGACAGTCGCTTATGGACTTACCTTTATATTTGACTTGTAAAGTTTCCCTGTTGTAACGCTTGCCCTTACATACTTCGCACGGCACGAATACGTCCGGCAAAAAGTTCATGGGTATCTTTATTATTCCGTCGCCGTAACAATGTTCGCACCTGCCGCCCGAAACGTTAAATGAAAACCTTCCTGCCGTATAGCCGCGTTCTTTGGCGTCGGAAGTAGCCGCATACAATTCACGGATATAGTTGAATACGCCCGTGTAGGTCGCGGGGTTGGATCTCGGTGTCCTGCCGATAGGGCTTTGATCGATATTTATAACCTTATCGAAGTATTCCACGCCGAGAACGTCCTCGCAGCCGACGAGCATTTCCGTCTTATGATTGAGTTTTGCGTCCACCGCAGGGAAAAGCGTTTCGTTTATAAGCGAACTCTTTCCGCTCCCCGATACGCCCGTTACGGCGCAAATCACGCCCACGGGCAATTTGACCGTGACATTTTTAAGGTTATTCGTCGTGGCGGCTTTGACGACCAAAAATCTTCCGTCGGAAGGCTTTCTTGCGGGCGGGATCTCTATCTTTCTTCTTCCGCTCAGATAGTCGCCCGTTATGGACTGCTTGCAGTTTGCCACTTCTTCGGGCGTTCCGCTGACGACTACCTGTCCGCCGTGTACGCCCGCTCTCGGACCTATATCAACGACGAAATCGGCGGCTTTGATGGTATCTTCGTCGTGTTCCACGACTATGACCGTGTTGCCGATATCTCTCAAATGTTTGAGCGTTTGAATAAGCTTTTCGTTATCGCGCTGATGAAGCCCTATGCTCGGCTCGTCCAAAATGTACAATACGCCGGTAAGTCCGCTTCCTATTTGAGTGGCGAGCCTTATCCTTTGAGACTCTCCGCCCGAAAGCGTTTGCGCCGAGCGTGAAAGCGTCAGATAGTCTAGCCCTACGTTTATCAAAAACCCGAGCCTTGCTTTTATCTCTTTCAGAATGGGCTTGGCGATAATGGCTTGGGTGGGAGTAAGTTCCAACCCTTCCATTACGCTTAATATCTTTTCGACCGACAAATCGGACAGTTGCGCTATATTGTAACCGGCAACGGTTACGGCAAGCGCGTTTTTATTGAGCCTTTTTCCGCCGCACGTGTGGCAGGGCTTTGTGACCATGTATCTTTCAAGTTCGGACTTGGTGTAGTCGGAAGTCGTTTCGCGGTAGCGCCTTTCGAGGTTGGGGATAACGCCTTCGTAATCGGACATAAATCTACCCGAAAAGGTCTTGGTGTCGTAACTCATCTCGATCTTTTCGCCGCCGTTACCGTATAACAACATTTGCACTATATCCTGCGGAAGGTCTTTTACTGGCGTATCGAGAGAAAACCCGTAAAATTTTGAGAGCGCGCGGAAGCGCATTTGAGTCATCTTGCCTATATCGAGATTCCACCCGGAAACGGTCATCGCACCTTCGTTCAAGGACTTGTTCCAGTCCTTTACAACCTTATTGACGTCGAAAGATTCCTTCAACCCCAAGCCCGTACAATCGGGGCAAGCGCCGTAAGGATTGTTGAATGAGAACAATCTCGGCTCTATTTCTTCGATACTCGTTCCACAGTGAGCGCAAGCGTAGTTGGTCGAAAACAAAGTGGACTTTCCGTCGCACTCGATAAGCACTATTCCGTCGGCAAGTTTGATCGCCGTTTCAATGCTTTCGGTAAGGCGTTTTTCTATGCCGTTTTTGATAACAAGCCTGTCTATAACTACGTTAACGTTGTGTTTTACGTTTTTTTCGAGTTTAATATCTTCGCCCAGATCGTAGACTACTCCGTCTATTTCCACGCGGACGAAACCGCTTTTTCTGAAAGACTCGAGTTCCTTTTGGTACTCGCCCTTTCTGCCCCTGACGACGGGAGCGTTTACGAATATCTTACTGCCTTCGGGCATAGCCATGACCTTGTCGACTATCTGATCGATGGTTTGGCGTGAAATTTCCCTGCCGCAGTTAGGACAATGAGGAACGCCTACTCTCGCGTACAAAAGCCTTAAATAGTCGTAAATTTCCGTGACGGTGCCGACGGTCGAACGCGGGTTGTTCGAGGTGGTCTTTTGGTCTATCGCGATCGCGGGAGAAAGCCCTTCTATCTTTTCGACTTCGGGCTTTGCCATCTGCCCTAAAAACATTCTCGCGTAGCTTGACAAACTCTCGACGTAACGTCTTTGCCCTTCGGCGAAAATGGTGTCGAACGCAAGCGTCGACTTGCCGCTTCCCGATAACCCTGTAAACACGACCAACTTATCTCTCGGAATGGTCACGTCGATATTTTTCAAATTATTTCCCCTTGCGTGGGTAACTACTATATTCTCTAACATCTTTTACCTTAACTTCTTTTTAAGTTCCGCTATAGTATCGCGTATCTCTATACATCTTTCGTAATCCATTTGCGCGGAAAACACCTTTAACAAACCCTTTAACTTCTCTATCTCCGCAGGAATATCTTTCATTGCGATATCCTTGGTAACGTCGGCTTTTTTTGTTATTTCAAAGTTTTCGCGAATTTCCTTGAAAATGGTCTTGGGGGTTATTCCGTGTTCTTCGTTGTATTTTTGCTGAATGGCTCGCCTACGGTTGGTTTCGCTTATCGCGCGCTTCATGCTGCCCGTCATAACGTCGGCGTACATAATAACCCTGCCTTCGCTGTTACGAGCCGTTCTGCCGATGGTTTGAATAAGCGCCGTATCGCTGCGCAAAAAACCTTCCTTGTCGGCGTCAAGAATAGCCACAAGTTTGACTTCGGGTATATCCAAACCTTCTCTCAAAAGGTTTATGCCGACGATAACGTCTATCTCGCCGCGTCGCAATTCGTTGATAATATCTATACGCTCCAAAGTGTCGATATCGCTGTGCATGTATCTTACTTTAAGTTTTTGCTCGATCAGATACTCCGTTAGACTTTCCGACATCTTCTTGGTCAAAGTGGTCACGAGCACTCTGCCGCCGTCGGCAACGGTTTTTAGTATTTCGGCGTAAAGATCGTCTATCTGCCCTGCTGTTTTTCTGACTTCGACGGGCGGATCGAGTAGGCCCGTAGGTCTTATGAGTTGTTCGACGGTGTTATCCGATAGGTTCAATTCATACTCGTTGGGAGTAGCGGAAATGCAGATTATCTGCCCTATTTTTTCGTTGAATTCCTCAAACTTCAAAGGACGGTTGTCGTAAGCCGATTTAAGCCTGAAACCGTAGCCGACAAGGTTGTCCTTTCTCGCCCTGTCGCCGTTGTACATGGCTCTCAGTTGCGGAAGCGTCATGTGGCTCTCGTCGACGAAAATTATAAAATCATCTGGAAAGTAGTCAAGAAGAGTAAACGGCGCCTGACCTACCTGCCTACCGTCGAAATACCTGCTGTAGTTTTCGATACCGCTGCAATAGCCTATCTCTCGGATCATCTCGACGTCGTAATTAGTCCTTTGTTTGAGCCTTTGCGCTTCTAAGAGTTTACCTTGCGACTGAAGGTCGGCAACTTCCTTTTCCATATCGGACAAAATGGCTTTCAACGCGCCTTCGAGCTTATCCGAACCCACGGCGTAGTGGCTCGCGGGGAATATTGCGACGTGTTCGAGTTCGCTAATTGCTCTACCCGTTACGAAATCGGTCTCGCAAATGCGTTCTATCTCGTCCCCGAAAAACTCCACTCTTATAACCGTACTCGTGTAGGACGCGGGGAATATCTCCACCGTATCGCCCCTTACCCTGAACTGCGAGCGCTGAAAATCCACTTCGGAACGAACGTACTGAATGGAAAC
>JAFVDA010000097.1 GCA_017478765.1 Clostridia bacterium | reverse complement strand
CAACAAATTATCAACCGAATACCGAAAGCGCCGAAAGCGGAAGTATTACCATTCTCGACTTATGGTATATACTCAAAAAGTACTTTTGGCGTATACTTTTGTTGACTGCTATAGTAGTCGCTATCGAAGCGGGCGTCACGTTCAAACTTATTAAGCCCGATTATACTTCGACCGCTATCATAGTCGTTGACGCGACCAACGCGTTTTCTACTAACACGAGCGCGGGAACGTTGACTTCGGAACGTAACGCTTACGTTTACGGTCAGGAACTTATCCCGAGTATCGTTAAGTTCATCAAATCGTCCGACGAGTTGAAGCAGGACGTTGCAAAAGCCGCCAAAGTTGCGGCTGCAAAACGCGCCGAACAACCCGAAGCCGTAACAAAAGGCGACTATATCGAATCGCTTATCGGCGCGGTCAACGTCACCAACACTACCGACGAATATCAGATAACCGTCACTTACACCACAAAGACCGGTCCCCAGTACGCGAGAGATACTCTCGAACAACTCATCAAGAGTGTTATCGATATATCCGAAGATACCGCTACCACGGCTGACGGAAAGGAAAAGACCGTCTATCCCTGGCACGGAACCATCAGTTTCCAAAACCACGCGAGTAACGGCAGAGAAAGCAACAGATGGGGTATGTTCGTCATCATAACGTTTGCCGCAGCGTTCGTTCTCTTCTATGCGTATTACGTTATCGCCACGCTTTTGGACGATACCATTAAATCCAAAAAGGAAATCGAAATGCTCACCGGCTACAACGTTATGGCGTATATCGAAGATATCGATCTTGAAAAATTATCCAAAAGAAAACGCCGCTCTTACGGCGATCCGATAGGAGATAAAAAATCTTCAAAAGGGGGCAGGGAAAATGGCTAATCGTAGAACTTTCGGCGATTTTTTGGCTGACTTTTTCGCTATAAAGAAGACCCGTAAAAAATTAAACAGAGAAGAAACCATAGTCGTTTCCGATACTTTGAGCGCCGTAAACGAATGTTACAACGCCTTAAAAGACAACCTTTTGATGACCGATATCGAAAAGAATAAGATCATTCAAATAGAATCTTGCGTATCGGGCGAAGGTAAGACCACTCTTGCCTGCAACATGGCGGTATCGCTTTCCTTCAACGGAAAAAGAGTCTTGGTCGTCGATCTCGACTTCAGAAAACCGAGAGTCAATAAGGTCATGAAGGTACCTAACGAAGGCGGCTTGGTCGACTATATTTCCGGTAAAATACAATTTGAAGATCTTGTCAAACACACCTCTTACGAAGGCGTAGACGTTATTACGAGGGGTTCTCAAATATACAATCCTTCCTTCCTTTTGACAAGCGAAAAGTTTAAGGCGATGATGGCGACGCTCAGAGATATGTACGATCTTATCATTCTCGACGCGCCTCCCGTTTTGCAGATATCCGACTACACTCATATCAGCAAGGTAAGCGACGGTGTTTTGTTCGTCGTTTGCTATCGTCAAACGAATAAATCCGAACTTATCGAAGCGACCGATCTTCTGAATAAAGCGGGCGCAAACGTTATAGGCGCGGTTATGACGAGAGTTGATAATAAGGATCCGTATTCTTACTATTACGGCAGTTATCGTAAATACGGCTATCATTATTACAGTTCTTACGGCGATAATAAATGATAGATATACATTCGCATTTCTTGTTCGGGGTTGACGACGGCAGTCCTAACTTGGAAGTGTCTTTGAACATGTTGAAGCGCGCTTATGCGGACGGTGTGACGGATATTATATGTACGCCGCACTATCGTAGCGGAGTGTTCGAGCCCGACGTTTCTCTGATAAAGGCGAATTTTGAAAGGTTAAAAAGCGAAAACCCGTATCCCGTAAACCTTTATTTAGGGCAGGAGATCGCCAAATGCAGGGATATGTTCGGTTTATTAAAAAGCGGCAAGGTCCTCACCGTCAACGACAGTAAATACGTTCTTTTGGAATTTAAGTACGTAGAGGACTCCGAGATAGAAAATACCGTTTTGGACGCCGTTTACTCGGGTTACAAACCGATTATCGCGCACGTGGAGCGGTACGAGTACGTTAAAGAACGGGATATCGAACGTTTTATCGACGCCGGCGCTTATATTCAGGTCAACGCCGATTCGCTCGTTTCTAAGCGAGGCGAATATTATAAAAAACGCGTTGAAAAGTATATCAGATCCGAACTCGTTGACTTCGTTGCCAACGATATGCATTACAATAGAGAGTATTGCATGAAGGCGGCGTTCGATTACGTTTCAAAAAAATTCGGCAAGCAAGTAGCGAACGCTCTGTTTATCGAAAACCCCGAAGTTCTTATTGAAAAATAAAGATAAAGCCATCGGTGAAAGGGCGTTTCTCTTAGGGATTTTTTGACATTATAAAAGACTAACGAAAATTCGTTAGTCTTTTTTGCATCGCAAAAACACACGACTTTGCAAGGCGAAGTATAGTGTGCTACACTTTATTTTTTTTCTTCTTTTCAACACAACTGTATAGCATAAATTAAGTTTTAAGTAAAGTGATATTGTTTGCATAGCAAACAGTTATATTTTTAGAATAATTCTAAAAGTTATATTTTGACTTGCAGTCAAAGTTATATTATATTTGCCATAACTTACCCTGTGGGTAAATAT
>JAFVDA010000096.1 GCA_017478765.1 Clostridia bacterium | reverse complement strand
CTTTGATGCAGGTCAACGAAGCCGCGTGCGAAGTCAGAAACGTCGTCGATCCGAACGCAAAGGTCATATTCGGCATGAATATTGACAATTCTTTGAATGAAGAGGTCGTAATCACCTTGATAGCGACGGGCTTTACCAAAACTCCGAGCCGCGTTGCCGAGAGCAACTCCGCTTCCTACAACGCCATTCTTTCCGGTTACGACAGCAGGTCGGGAGTTATTCGTCCGCAAGGGGCAAGTGGACAACCCGCTCCCGCGCACGGTCAGCCGCAAACGGAAGCTACCCGCCAACAACAAGGTCAGCCGCAAGTCGGTCAACCGCAGCAAAACCAAGGTCAACAACCCTGGACGCCCAACCGTTCCTACACGGGCGGTTACGCCGGCGGAGCAAGTTACGGCGGGTACGGCGCTCATCCTTATAACGCGCAACAAACGCCCAACGAGCAACCTGCCGAATCAGAACAGACGGCTTACGAGCAACCGCAGGAAGAAGATAAAAAGACGGGCGGTCTGCCGGGGTTTGTTAAAAGACTTTTCGGCGGAAAGAAAAAAGATTGATAAGCTTTTAGTTTTTCGTCTATCTTAAAGGGGAAATGCAAATGAAAAAGTACTATACCGAAAGTCGAGTCGTGCGCTGCACGAGGCTTGGCGGTCAACTGGTTTCCGTAGAGAAACGGGCGTTCGGCTGGGATTTGAAATCAGCGACTGAAAAAACCGAGTACAGCGTAAACGGCGGTGATAAGGTGTATAAGGTGATGAAGTTTCTTCGCCATAAGCCGTATACCGATAACGTGTTTTTCAATATAGTGGAGTGGCTTGCCAACGTCTTTTCCGCAATAAGGGTTTGGGCGCTCAAATATATCATTCCCGTACTCGTGACGGCGATAGCGATAACCTTGCTCGAATCCAACAAAATAATTGAACTTGGTTTGACCGCGCCCGTTTGGATAGTCATCGGAGTGGTGTACGGAGTAAGTATTTCCGTTTCGATGCTACTTGCGCTTGTCGGGAAGATTTTGAAGGATTCACTGCATTTAGAAGAAAAATTGATGCGGGATATGGAGCGTAACGGCTACGATTACGAGCGTTACGCCGACGTATAACGGGTATCAAATTTTAGGGCTACGCGAATAATATATAGTTAGTCGCAAAGCCCTTTTTGTTTATTTTTATGAACGTTTTGATATGTATAAATCAAAAATGCCGCCATTTGGCGTGCGTAATGCTGAAAAGTCTGGCGGCTTCAAACGCGAACGCTCGGATAAGCGTTTACTGCATGCACACGGCTCTGACTAAAGCCGATATGGCGTATATAAGATTTCACGCGCAAACGGATAATCTTAACGTTATCTTTATCAGAATGGCGGACGACGCTTTTTTGAACGCGCCCACGGTCGACAGATACCCGCGCGAAGTTTATTTTCGTTTGCTTGCGGGCAAATATCTTCCCAAAAGCGTAAAGCGCGCGCTCTATCTCGACGTCGATATCATCGTAAAAGGCGACCTTACAGAATTATATAATAGTCCGCTCGGCGGCAAAATGTTTATGGCGTCAACCAACGTGGGGCGGTTTATGCTCGCGTTCAATAAGGTCAGGCTTATGTCGTTCGGCGAGCGCGTCTATCCGAATACGGGAGTTTTGCTTATGGACGTCGACCTTATGCGAAGGTTTGTCGACGAAGACGAGATATCGGAGTTTATTAAAAAGCATCGCGCGGTTATGATGCTTTTCGATCAGGACGTAATGTTTTCCTTATACGGCGATAAAATAGCGCTTATGGACGGGAAGATATACAATCTGTCCGACAGACAAATTAAGGCTTGCAACGTCGTTCAGCGAGCCGGGATAGACAAAGCATGGGTGGATAAAAACGCCGTCATTATCCACTATCTCGGGAAGAATAAGCCGTGGAAGGCGGATTACAGGGGGATACTTAAATCCTACTACGACGCTTTCGAGTTTTTCGACGAAACGATAAATTGACAATAATAAAAAGTCCGTTAAAAGCCAAATTGACTTTTAACGGACTTTGTTTTTTGCCGAAAAATAATCAAAACTATCAGTTTTGTCTGTTGCGGTTTTTAGCCCATTCCTTCATGCGGAGTTCTTTGGAAAGAATTTTTTTGCGGAGCCTTATGCTCTTGGGCGTAAGTTCGACCAGTTCGTCGTCGGCAATGAATTCCATGCATTGTTCAAGACTCATCAAGGTCGGGGGAACGAGTTTTAGCGCTTCGTCCGAGCCGCTCGCGCGGTTATTCGTAAGGTGCTTGGTCTTGCAGACGTTGACTACGAGATCTTCTTCTCTGGAATTTTCGCCGACGATCATGCCTTCGTAAACGTCAAGCCCGGGACCTACGAAAAGCGTACAGCGCTCTTGCGCGTTGAATAGTCCGTATTGAGTGGTTACGCCTTGCTCGAAGCACACGAGGCTTCCTCTCGTTCTTTCGGAAACGTCACCCTTGTATTCTTCGTAACCGGCGAAGACGTGGCTCATCACGCCAAAACCCTTGGTGTCGGTCAGAAGTTCGCTGCGATAACCTATCAGACAGCGAGAGGGGATTTTGAATTCCAGTTTGGTCTCGCCGCTCGGGTTGAGACTCATATTGATGAGTTCACCCTTTCTTGCGCCTATCTTATTCATTACCGCGCCGACGTATTCTTCGGGAACTTCGATAACGAGATCTTCCATAGGCTCGTGAGTTCTGCCGTTGATTTCCTTGAAAATGACTTTGGGGCGGGAGACTTGGAACTCGTAACCTTCTCTTCTCATATTCTCTACGAGAATAGAAAGGTGCAGTTCTCCTCTGCAGTAAACCTTAAAAGTGTCTGCCGACTCGGTCTCTTCGACGCGCATGCTGACGTTGGTTTCAACTTCCTTGAATAGCCTTGCTCTTAAGTGACGGGAAGTGACGAACTTGCCTTCCTTGCCTGCAAACGGGCTGTTGTTGACCATGAACATCATGGATATTGTCGGCTCGTCTATAGCGACGAAGGGCAGCGCCTCGGGGTGGTCGGGGGAACAAACGGTCTCGCCGATGTTTATCTTTTCCGAACCGTTGATGGCGACTATATCACCCATTTGACCGGACGAAACTTCCACGCGTTTGAGCCCTTCAAACTGGTATAGACGGGCTACCTTTTCGTTGACGAACGTGCCGTCGGTACGACAAATGGTTACCTGTTGGTTTTGGTCTATCCTGCCGCGAATTATCTTGCCGACGCCTATTCTTCCGACGTATTCGTCGTAGTCGATATTGCAGATCATAAGTTGCAAAGGCTCGTCAACGCTGCCTTCGGGCGCGGGTATTTCGCTTATTATTGTGTCGAAGATGGGGGTGATGTCCTTTCTCTCGTCGTTTAAGTCCGTAACTGCCCAGCCCTGCTTGGCGGAAGCGTAGACAGTCTTAAAGTCAAGTTGATCGTCGTTCGCGCCAAGATCCAAAAACAGGTCGATTATGGAATCGATAGTCGCGTTTACGTCGCCGCCCTTGTCTATCTTATTGATGACGACTATGGGCTTTTTGTTGAGATTGAGCGCTTTTTTCAAAACGAATCTTGTTTGCGGCATGCAGCCTTCCACCGCGTCGACGAGAAGCAAAACGCCGTCGACCATAGAAAGGATGCGTTCGACCTCCCCGCCGAAGTCGGCGTGACCGGGGGTGTCGATAATGTTTATTTTGGTGCCCTTATAGTGAACGGAAGTGTTCTTTGCGAGAATGGTTATTCCGCGTTCGCGCTCGATATCGTTGCTGTCCATAACTCTTTCGGCAACCACTTCGTTCGCGCGGAAGATATTGCTTTGTTTTAGCAGTTGGTCGACGAGCGTGGTTTTGCCGTGGTCAACGTGGGCGATGATGGCAATGTTTCTTACGTCTTCTCTTTTCATAAAACTCCAAAAAGAATATATAATATTCGGTTATCGTGTATAAATCAACTACATATTATAAAGAAAAACCGCCCGACTGTCAAACGATTGAATAAACCTTTCACCCATTTTGAATTATTTACAAGCGGCTTTTATCGGCGGGAATACAATAGTAAATAAAAATTTCCGTTTGTTCGGCGTATTCTAATTGACAACCCCGCATAATTGTTCTATAATATTAACGCTTGAAAGGGCGAACTAAATATTTCTTCGAGGTGTAGCGCAGTTTGGTAGCGCGCTTGGTTCGGGACCAAGAGGTCGTGGGTTCAAGTCCCGTCACCTCGACCACACAAAAAGGAACGGTTTTTACCGTTCCTTTTTGTGTGCCGAGATAATGGCTTAACAATGATTTTTTGTCCCAAGCGCGCTACCAAAGCGTTTGCAAGGCAAACGCCAAATATAGTAAAAATACTTCGAGAATTATGTAGACGAAAAGATGTTGAAATAATCGAAGCGTACGCAATGCCCGACCATATTCATATGTTGTTGAGCATACCGCCGAATGTGAGTGTGTCGAGTTTTATGGGATATCTGAAGGGTAAGAGTACGATGATGATATTCGAGCGGTATGCGAAACTGAAATACAGATACGGCAATAGACACTTCTGGAACCGAGTATATTTTGTCAGTACAGTTGGTGGGAACGAGCAAGCGATTATTCAATATATCCGAAACCAAGAAAAAGAAGATATGATATCAAATCAAATAGGTCTGGTAGAATATTACGACCCATTCAGAGAACGGGTCGACAGTGTAACAAAGAAAAAAATTAATCGCTTGCTTGTGTGCGGTCAGCGGGCAAAAATAGTGCTTTAGCACTTGCTGGTATCAATGCCCTTTAAGGCTAATTGTAAAGCCCCCACTTTAGTGGGAGCTTGTTACTTTAAAATATTGCGATTTAAAAAATGGTTCATCTCACAATATTTATTATTTTTTAGTGCTGTTACTTAAAAAATGATTTTTATTATTTTTGATATTTAATTTGTAAAATGATACATTTTGTATAAAATACTTGACAAAATAAAACAGATTTATTATTATATATCCATAAATATTAAGAGGAAAAGGCGATGGAAATTAAACAGGCTAGATTTACAAGGATTGTGTTACAGAATTTTAGAAACATTGAATATGGAGACATTAGTTTTCCAAATAGTGGTGGAAACGACCTTATTACTGAAAACGCATCGTTGTTAGGGATATATGGGCAAAATGGTTCCGGTAAAACTTCTTTATTATCGGCAATTAGAATATTCCATGATTTGGTTTTAGGTGAAACAATTATTTTTGAAGAAGAATGTATAAATAAAAATGCTGATGAGGCTAAAATTGATTATTACGTTCAAATTAAAGACGAGCAGGATAATATTTATAATATTTCATATTCAATAATTTTAATTGAAAACAAATTGTCTAAAAAGGATATACAAGAATATTCAAGTGGGAGTTTTTTAGTTAGGAAAAGAGCAAAAGGTAAGAAAAGAGAAGAGTTAAAAGCAACTATAGTAAAAACTGAAAGAGTAGAGTTTGGTGGTGTAGCGGAAGACGGAGTACGAATAAAGCAAAAAGTATTATTTTCAACGGAGAAAGATTTTTGTTTTGGTGAGAGAGCTTTTGGTTCAAGACGAAATTCTAAAGTAGATAGCCTATATGAATTAATGATAAAAAACAATAAACAATATTTAGTAAACGAGTCAATGGATGTCCATTTTAAACAATTAAGAGAGAGGACTAATAAACGTGGTTTTTCGTTTTTTTTCTGCCAAGAGTTTTTTGATTGTTTTTATGTGGTTTTTACAGGTCAAAACCTAAATAATGTTATTTTGCCGACAAATATATTATCATATTTAAAACAAATTGCGCTTAATATTTTTATTGTTTCAATTCAAAGAACGGCAGATATCTATCAAAATACTATACCGCTTTTTTTACCGAAAGAAATAGAAGATGAAACAAAGTTAAGCCATGAGGTGTGGTTTTGTTGGGGAAACATAATTACCCATAAAATGATTCCATTGCCTATTGACGAACCTATACCGTTCTGGAGAAAAATTATTCAAGGAGTTTTCCCTAACATTTATTTGCATCCAATTAAAAAGATGATCGATAAAGTTTCGCCCATAATTAATGCGATTATTCCGGGGTTGAAAATGGTTTTTGAACAAGTTGGCACATGTAAAATAAATGACTATTTAAATGCTAGGAAAACGAATTCATCTAATATGCGAATAATGCTTGAACAGATGAAAACAAAGGGACAGATTGATCGAGACCAAGATGAATATATCAATTTCTATGAGTTCAAAACAGATAGAGATGGTGTAAAAGTTCCATTAAGGTTTGAATCGGACGGCATAAAAAGAATTTTTT
>JAFVDA010000007.1 GCA_017478765.1 Clostridia bacterium | reverse complement strand
TTCTAAAGTGGCGGGGTGCAAACTCATTTTGTGATTGAGTATGCCGTCGCGAACTTCAAACGTCAAGTTGAGCCCTTCGCCGTCGCGTTCCAAAACGTCGACAACGCGGAGCGATTGCTCGTTATGCTTAAACCCGTGACAAGACAATTTATCCAGGCATCTTTCGCCCGCGTGCCCGAAAGGCGTATGCCCAAGATCGTGCCCGAGAGCGATGGCTTCGGCTAAGTCTTCGTTTAAGGATAACATTCTCGCGATGGAACGCGCGACCTGCGAAACGTCCAAAGTGTGCGTCAGGCGCGTTCTGAAGTGATCGCCGTCGGGAGAGAAGAATACCTGCGTTTTGTTTTTCAAACGCATAAACGCTTTTGAATATATTATCCTATCCCTGTCGCGTTGAAACTCCGTCCGCATAGGACAAGGCTGTTCGTTTTTTTTGCGACCGAGCGTATCGACCACCTTTTTTGCAAAAGGCGAAAGGTATTGATTTTCTTTTTCAATGGTGATCTCTTTCATCTGCAACCGTTAAAAATTGATGGGAAAATATTAAATAATATAATTTGTCGACGTCTATTTGTTTTCAATTATATTATATTAAGAAATTTTGAAAAAACCTTTTTTTGTACAAAATTTTTTACGGCTTTTTAATAAAAAAGAACTTTAAGCAAAATATAATTTTATCGGATAACGGTTTTCGTTTTCCTTTTTAGACGAGCGGTAAAAATATCGTGGAACACCTTTTTATCAAGATTTTGAAAAAAAGAAAATATTTGCTTGCAAAACCGCAGTTTATGTGTTATCATATCAAAGTAAATAAATCACGGCCTCATGGTCAAGCGGTTAAGACGTCGCCCTCTCACGGCGAAAACAGGGGTTCGAGTCCCCTTGGGGCTACCAAGAAAAATCCCACATTTGTCCGTTAGGAAAATGTGGGATTTTTCAATGATATCCGTTCCTTTCGGAACGGGTGATATACCTTCGGTATGATATCGCACTTCGTGCGATGAGATACGCCTACGGCGTATTATGGAACGGATATTATATCATATTGAGCGTAGCGAAATATATCATTCGGCAATGCCGTATATCATATCACCGTCAGGTGATATATCATAAAAAATATTAGTTATAAAAAAGTAGGTAATAATTTTGACTGAAAACAAACTCGTTGATTTGTCATTTGAATTTGCAAAAAAAATAGTCGACATTGCCGACGGCATTAAGACACCAAAAAGCTCATATATGATCGACCAACTTGCAAGAGCTGGCACCTCTGTCGGCGCAAATATTCACGAAGCACAGTATGCACATAGTAAATCGGATTTTGTTGCCAAATTGGAAATAGCCTTAAAAGAAGCAAATGAAACGAGTTATTGGCTAAAACTGCTATATGAAACCAAAAGGATAAACGAAATCGAGTATCGCAACACCGAAATACTTTGCGGAAATATCCGCAGACTTTTAATTGCTTCCTGTTCAACAGCAAAACAAAACATAATTAAGTAATCTTACCACAAATTGCGAAGGCAATTTTGTAAAACCACTTTTGAGTTGATAGTTGAAGCCGAGCGGAGCGAGTCCCCTTGGGGCTACCAAGAAAAATCCCACATTTGTCCGTTAGGAAAATGTGGGATTTTTCAATGATATCCGTTCCTATCGGAACGGGTGATATACCCTCGGTATGATATCGCACTTCGTGCGATGAGATACGCCTACGGCGTATTATGGAACGGGTATTATATCATATTGAGCGTAGCGAAATATATCACGCGGCAAAGCCGCATATCATATCACCGTCAGGTGATATATCATTTAGATTATATCGTTTTTTATAATCAAACTTTTTAATAAGAAACACGTTAGGAAAATGTGGGATTTTTCAATAATATCCGTTTCTTTCGGAACGGGTGATATACCTTCGGTATGATATCGCACTTCGCGCGATAATATCCCAAGGCGTATCAGGAAATTGACGGGGTGTTATTGCAATATTTTTCTCTTCTTTTTGGCAAACTCTTCTTCGGTTATAATACCTTTATCGAGCAAGTCTTTATATTTTATCAAAGTCTCGATCTCGTGGTTTTCGTCGCTGCTTGCATCTTTTACGATCTCATCGACGACGGTCGCTTTATCCTTCAAAATTCCCTTCAGTATAAAATATGTCACGTATATTATCAAACATAACACGAACGGTATCCACGCTTTAGTGTAGACGATAAAGCTCTTACTGTATGGATAGTTATAAGCAGTTCTAAAAATATTACTATAAATAATGCCAAGTACCATATATACTACGGAAAAGATAAGCCCTACCGTCATAAAAGCAATGGAAAAGCCTCTTGCTTTTTTGCTATTTTGCAAAGAACAAATTACTCCGCATATGATAATGATAACCGATATAATCCACTGAAAAAAACTGGAAAACGAGACGCACTTTACTATCCACATATTTTCATCTGTATTCATACATTCCGTTTTACTATTAAAAGCCAAAAGATCGAAACCGTTTTCCATACCTTGAATACTCTTAGCATATGAAATAATCATATAAGTACTGGAATTATCAAAAAACACAACACACTCAACTAAAGCGGCGGACAAGCCGAGAAGTAGCGTTAAGCCAAAAACGACTATTACGATAGAAAGCGCTAAATTTTTAACGGTAAAATTTTTCATTCGTTTTTCTCCTAAAAAAGATATTTTTATTATATTTTAGGCAATACCTAAATGTCAAGCAATTTTAAGTAACACCTAATATAATTCAAATATGGAAAAGACGTTGAATGAAATGATAACCCAAAACTTGAGATATGAAATAGAACATTCGGGCAAAACAAAGACGGAAATAGCAAGAGCGATAGGCGTATCCAACCCGACGGTATCGCAATATCTGTCGGGGAGAATACAGCCCACGTTGCAAACTCTTTCAAGGCTATGCAACTATCTCAACTGTTCCGCAGACGATATTCTTGAAATCAAACTGAAATAATATTGCAACATTAAAAAACCCCATCAAAAAGAAGGTTTATCTTCTTTTTGATGGGGTTTTGTTTTTAAGTTAAAAGGGTTTTGAGCCGAAAAACGGCGGCAAAATCACTTTATTACGTCGTACCTTGTATACACGCAGGAATCAGCGTTTACCGTCAATTCAAGCCCTATGGCGGTCTTTGGCGGGTATATTGTGGACGACATTACAAAAGTGCCGTCGAACAGTTCTACGGAATATTTGTCGAGAACGATGGTAAAAGTGGTTTTATCTTGCCTTGTAAACGGCATTTTGCGTTTACCCGACAGGCTCAACTCGTCCTTTTCCACTCCGACGATAGCCTCGCCCGACTTCGAGCGATCGAATTCGATAGCCCCGTCGACGAGTTTAATCAAAGTATAGTTTCCGTCGCCGCATCTTAACTTTAATTCAAAGTTTTTAAGTTTTTCGGCACGTATCTCGATAACGCCCGTCATAACCTCGTCGGTCAAAGACCTTTCGACCGCGGTTTTGAAAACCTCGCGTTTCATAACGACAGGCTCTTGCTTAAGTTTTCCGTCGACGACGGAAAGTCTTCTCGGAACGGTCAACATTCCCGCAAAGCCGTATTTGACGGACGGAACGTTCCTATCCCACATATTGAGCCAACCGATAGCGATACTATCTTTACAATCGGCAAAACTTTGAGGAGCGTAAAAATCGAAACCGTAATCCAAAACGCCTTGGTTTTCGACAATAAATCTTCCGACGGTAAAGTCCATTTTCCCGATAAAATACCTTGTCGAATGGACGTTCAGGCACCCGTCTTCTTTTGGAGCGGGAAGTTGGTCGCTGACCATCAAAAGTCCCAAACTATCCACGTAATTAGGGCACTCGAACATTACCCCGTCGCTATCGAAACCGAGCGCGTCGGAAAAAAACGACCAGCGTTTAAGATCCTTTGAACGATACAACAAAAGTCTACCCTTGCCGCCAACTTTCTTCGCGGCGACAAGACAATAAAAGGTCCCGTCCTTTTCAAAAACGTGGGGGTCGCGGAAATCGCAGGGCATAAAGTCGGCGGGGAGATCGTCCGAGCCGATAACAACGCCAAGTTTTTTGAAGGTCACGCCGTCTTCGCTTTCGGCAAGGCATTGAACCTGCCTGACCGCTTCGCCTCCGCCGTTTTCTTCAAAGCCCGTATACATAAGATACAGTTTTTGAAAGGCGCAAATGGCTGTTCCCGAAAAACACCCGTCCTTGTCGCCCACTCCGCCGGGAGTTAAGGCTATGGGCAAATATCGCCAGCTCGTAAGGTCTTTACTGACGACGTGCCCCCAGTGCATGGGCCCCCACGCCGTACCGTACGGATGATATTGAAAAAATACGTGATATTCTCCTTTATAGTACACCAGTCCGTTCGGGTCGTTTATCCAACCCGCGCCGCCTGTTATGTGAAATTCAGGGAGAAAATCGCCTTGTTTTATGTTCTCGGTCATTTATGTATAGTCCTTTTGTTATAAAGATAGGCTTAAGGCGCGCCACAAGTACGGTTGGTACGCGCGGCGCGCCAAAAAGCCGAAATTCAGTTTTAATTATTATCTTATCTCACTACTGGCAATAACGGTTCCTGCAGGAATTTCGTCAAGATTGGCTCTGAAATCGTCAACTACAAAGCAACCGTAGTTGCTGGTAGCCTCATCCACTATATTAAAGTAGCAAACAACTTCTTCTGTATTATTAAACTGATAATAATAATTTACCATTAAAGTGTTCTTTTCGCGAGCATAGTTTCTGAAAGTTCCCAACAATGCACCATCGACGGTAACCACTTGAATGTAAACATCTTGATTGTATGCTGCGCCGAATTTGAATGATACGATACCGTTTGCTTTGAGTGTAAACGCACTCGAACGCAAATATCCTTTTCCGCCTTCCTTATTATCCAGACCGTCAGCAAAGAAGGTGAAGAGATAATTTCCGTCGACAACGTTGGTATTTCTATAATACCAGTCTATACCGTTGTCTTTAATGTTTTCGTCTTCAGGGTGAACACCTCTTTCCGCATCTTTATGAACGACAGCTCCAAGTTCGGGATTAACTCCATCGTGTTCATAATGATAGTGAGTCCAGCCGTCAACGTTGCCCGATTCAAAACTGCCGTTTAGAACCTCGTACTTACGATCGGCAGCGAGAGTGTAGTCGCCGACAGGTTCGGAATCGTAATAGGTAACGATGCTGTCGGCAACGATGACGCCGTAATTGTTGGTTGCGTCGTCGACCAACTTGATTCTTACCGTTCTACCCGCAAGCCCCGTAAGCTGAGCCTTGTAAGCGTACATTTCCCAACCTAAATCAGGATACGAACCAACGAAATGACTATTTACGTATCTGGCGAGAATGACGCCCGTTTCGGCGTCGACTACGGCAAGGTAGCTCCTCGTTTTGTTGCCGCCGAGTTTGAAGGTCATCCAGCCGTTTTCGCTGACTACGAACGGTGCGCTCAGAGCGTAGCCCTTTTGCGGTTCGTCACCGTTTTGTAAGAAAGCGCCGTCGTTGTTGTAGGGAGTGCCGTTAAAGAAGGATACGTTATCTTCAGTCACGTTCACGAAACCGAAAGCATTGCCGCCGGTGGTGTTGGCAATCTCCCAACCTGCCGCGCCGGAAGTAAAGTTGCCGTTATACAGTTCGTAAATATTAGCGGGAACGTTTGCGGTAACTTTGGTTGCCAAGCCGAAAGCGGAAAGGTCCGCACCGTCTTCGTAATAGGTGAATACGCTGTCGATAAAGATCAAGCCGTAATCGGAAGTCGCGTTATCAACGACTCTCAAGTAAGCGGTCTTTCCTTCGTGCTCGCTCAAATCCACCTTATAGGGGAGCAAAGTACAATGCGTTTCCTTAACCTTCCAGTTTTCATTGTAGTAGCGACCTAAAATGTTGCCGGTCGATACTTCGACTACGTCAACCCAAGCGTATTCAACGTTCTTGGTTGCGCCGAGCAAGTAGGTTATATATCCGCTGCCGCCTATCTTAAACGAAGGACTGGTGAGTATGCCCCTTGCGTTCTCTTTACCGTCTTGAATGTCGGTTTCGCTATTTTCATTGAGATAATAGCCGCTGAAGAACTTGCCTTGATTGTTGAACGGATAACCGCTCCAGTAAGACGTATATCCGACTACCGCGCCGATATCTTCGTTGGAAGCAGTCCAACCGCTCATACCCGATTCAAAGCCGCCGTTTACCATTCTGTAAGCGGTGGTATCTTTGATGGACAGGGTGTAATCGTAAGTGGTGGAGCCTTGTTCGCCGTTAGCCGTGTAAGAAACGGTTACTTTGAAGACAACAAGCGTCGCCTCGTAGGTGTAATCGTTGCCGTAAGTATACGTATAACTTGTGCCGTCGAGTTGTAGCTGTTGTTCGCCTATCACGACCGTATAGTTGAGTTCGATATTGCCTTGGTTATTTACGTTGGAAGCAAAATCTACGGTGTGAGTAGTCTTGTTGTTCTCTTCATAAAGGTCGATGTTTTCCGTAACGCTTTCGCGAATGAGCTTAGGAGTCTCGTCCTTAGTGACGGTAACGGTAATTTCCACCGTCAACTTGGTCTCGCCGTTGTATTTTGCGAGAATGGTAACGGTCACGTCGGTATCGGCGTCAACGTCCTCTGAAACGAGCGTAACTTTGCCGTTTGCAAGTGCGCCTACCTTTAACGCAGCCGTGTTTGCGGAAGTTATTTCGTAAGTAAGCGTTAAGTTATTATCGTCGATAAGGTCGGCAAGCGTTATTTCCGTGCTGTCGTTCGCATAAACCGTGTAGGTCTTGACGGCGTTTTCAACTTCTTGGGGAACTCTCAACGTCAAAGCGGCTTTTGCGGCTTCAAGTTCGGTCAAAGCAGCGTTCATTGCCGCTATCTTGGCGTGTTCGCCGAGGCTTTCGGCAAAAGTTCTCTTAGCCGTGTAAGCGGCGTAACTATCTTCCGTATAGTCGCCCTGCGCGTTGATATCTTCTGCGGCGAGCGCTGCGGTAAACGCGGCGCGAACGGTCATTTGATTTTCTATCAAATTACCGGCAGGTTGGCTCGTATAATAGGTTTTAAGCTCGTCGAAAGTGAAGAACTTAAACGAACCCGTCTGACCGTCGTGAAGCACAATACGCATGGTCTCGCCGAGATAAGCGCTCAAGTCCGCCTTATAGTCGACCATTCTCAAGCCGTAACCGACTTCTTGTTCGTGACCGGCGCCGTCAGACCACATTTCGTTGTGCCAAAGGGCTACGGTCTCGTATGCGTTGCCCGTCTTTTTCTCCAAAGCGATATAACATTCTTCGCTGCCGGCTGCGCCGAGTTTGAAAGTGATATATCCCGAGCCCGCGACTATAAAGTCGGCGGAAGTAAGCGTTCCGTAATTAGGTTCTTTTCCGTCAGCATCGCCGCGGAAGTACTTACCCGAGTTGTTTATCTCGTTGGTTTCGTTCCAGAAGTGAGCATCTTCGGATATCGAGCCGATATCGCCGTCCATCGTCCAGCCGTAAAAATCTTTATCGAACGAACCGTTTACAACGTTTACGAGAATATTTTGAGCCTCGTAGCCGTTAGCGGGAACGGTCGAATAGTAGGTCACGACTTCGTCAAGGAAGAACAGACGATAACCGTCGGTCAGTCCGTTATCGGTAACGCGGATATAGACCTTCTTACCCGTAAATTCTGAAAGATCGGCTCTGTAATCGATAAGTTGACAACCTCTGTTATCGGCTTCGGTCCATTCGGAATTGTAAAAACGAGCGAGAACGACGTTGGTCTCATCTTCGACCACTTCAAGATAAACCTGATCGTAACGCTTAGCGCCGCCGAATTTATAGGTTATCCAACCGGTACCGCCTACCGTAAACACGCTCGAAGTAAGCGTTCCGACAGCGTCCTCGTTACCGCCTTCAGCGTCGGTCGGTTTACCTTCCGTATCTCTCGTATAAGCGCTGAAGAACTTACCTACGCTGTTGAACGACGTACCGTTCCAGTAGGTTTCGTAAGATTTAACGTCGCCGATGTCGCCGTCCTTGGTCCAACCTTCCATACCGTTTTCAAAGTTGCCGTTTTCGAGGCGATATTCGTCCTTATCCTGATACTTGGTTCCGCTGTAAGAACCGATTATCTCGTAATCGGCGTTCACTTGGTCGATATAAGCGTAAATATCCGAATAGTATCCTTTTTCTGCGGTGAAAGACTGGGTAAAAGGTATTTCGTAAACGATCAAGCCGTAATCGGCGTATTGTTCGCCGTAAATGGTTTCGGGCGTAACGACCTGAGTTTTGGTCTCGTCTTCCAAATCGGTCCTTAAAGTAACGCTCTTATAATAAGTAGCCGTTTTGGAGTTTTCAACGTCACGCGCGGTGTCTACTTCCGTTCCGTTATAAACGTACTTGTAGCCCATGTAATATAGGCCTTGCGCGTCCAGTTTGGAACTGTCAAAACCCGTGACGAGCAGAAGATACTTTTCGTCCAACGAAACCTTAGCCTTGGTTTCAAGGAAGGTTATGGTAGATTGTGTCTCGTCGTCCGCAAAAGCGACGTTTTTATTCGCATTTGCGTAAAAAAACGACGAAACGGTTGTAAAGACCGCAAACAAAACGGTCAATACGATGATAATACTTAATTTTTTCTTTGAGATGCTTTTCATATTTACTCCTTATCAATGCGCTGAATAGGTGCCTTCCTCAACGGGATTGCTCGGCGGATTGACGGGCTTTGAAGATTGAGATTCTTCCTCGCTCGCTTGAGCCGATTGTTCGCCGCTTTGGCTTCCGCTTGCCGATTGATCGTCCGATTGCTCTTCAGACTGTTCGGTCGATTGCTCGTCAGACTGTTCGGTCGATTGCTCGCTCGATTGTTCGTCGGAACCGTCTTTCGAGTCGGATGAAGAATACCAACTCGAGTCGTCGGTAGAAGTTGCGTCGGGAGAAGAAACGGTCACGTCGCCCGAAGACGAGTTTTGATTACTTCCCATATCACACGCAACGAACAGCGCCGCAATAAAGCATACGAGCAAAACGGCGATCAACGATCTGAAAGATCGACTGCGTTTCACCATATTTCGTCAAGCCCTCCCCAGTTATCGAGGTCATCGTAGGTGCCCTCGGTTGTAGACGCCGTCATTACTTTATCGCCGGGATAATACAATAGATCGACGCCCACTTCTACAAAAAGCTTTTTCTCATTTTCTTTTTGTGTCATTTTTGCCTCCTTACATTATAATATATTGTTTATTAAGATTGCATTGGGCAACTCGTCGAGCGCCGAGTAGTAGGTGATGAAATCGTCTACTGCCAGGCAACCCCACTCGTTCTCCGCGTAATCTACAACGCGTATATAAACGCTTTTACCCATATAAGCCGTCAGGTCGGCTTTATACTGAATAAGTTTACCTTCAGTCATGTTATCGTTATGATAGCGCGCGAGCGGTAAATCGCTTTCCGCGTCCACTATCTCGATATAACATTGACTGTTCCGACCTCCGCCAAGTTTGAAGGTCATATATCCGCATCCGCCGACGGTGAATGCGGAACTTGTCAAAGTACCCGTGAACTTTTCAAACGAGCCGCGCGCGTCTTCTATTCCGCTGAACAGATACGCGCCGCCCATGCCGTATTCCTTGGATAGATCCTTCCAGTATACTTCCTGCATGGAAACGTAACCTATGTCGCCTTCGCTGAACATCGCGCGTCCCAAAGACCAACCTGTGAGATCGCCCGTTTCAAAGTCGCCGTTTAACACTTGATAGGGATCGTCTTCGCCGAGGGCTTTGCCGGAAGGCAAAATATCTTTTGCAAGTTTTGCCGAAGCGGGAATGCCTTCGAGCGAATTATAGCAGGTAACGAAGCTGTCGCAAGTGATAAGCCCCCAACCGGAAGTGGCGTTATCCACGATGCGGATCTTCAACTTCCTGCCGAGATATTTTGTCAGATCGGCTTTATAGAGAACCATGTTTGCAAGGTTGCTGCCCCTGTTGATGGTGTCTATTCCGCGGTCGTTAAACAGCCTGTTATGGTAGCGGGCAAGTTCTTGCTCGGTCTCGGCGTCGATTATCGAAACGTAGCATTGCTGTCCGTTTCCGCCGCCGCCAAGTAGATAGGTTATATATCCGCTGCCGCCGAGGGTAAACTCGGAACTTGTCAGTAAGCCCGTACCGCCTTCCTTTGCGATACCGCTGAACAAATACGCGCCCTTCTTGTTGTAGGGAAGGTTCTCGTTCCACCAACCGCCTGCGGAAGTCACGTCGCCTATGTCGCCGACCATGGTCCAACCGCTAAGGTCGCCCGTTTCAAACCCCCCGTTTGCTATCTGATATTGGCTTTCAGCCATAACGTCGCTGTCGGTCACGGCTTGATAGAAGTTTTTATCGTACCAAATGGGTTTGGTTTCGTGATAGGTAACTACGCTGTCGAGAGTTATCGCGCCAAGATCGTCGGAAGACGGGTTTTCGTCGACCACTTCGATATACAGCGTTTCACCGACGAAGCGGGATAGATCGGCGTAGTACTGCACCATATTAAGAAGGCGCATGCCGTTGGCAACGTAAGGGAATTGGAAGTTCCAGTATTTATAATTGGAATATCTCGCCACTTCCTTGTCGCCGTCTTGGGTCTTCATCATTATTCTAAGGTAGGTCAGCCCGTTATCCGCGCAACCGCCCAACTTAAAGGTGATGTAACCGCTTCCGCCAAGTTCAAACTCGCTCGAACGCATTACGCCGACAGCCGAGGGCTTATAGTGCCCGTAATGATAATTGCCGTCGCGATTGTAAGTGATATTTTCGTTCCACCAAACGCTCTCGGTGTTCACGCCTTCATCGGAGAAAGCGTCGCCCGATACGACCGTCCAACCGGCGAGAGAACCAAGTTCAAAGTCACCGTTTGCGATATCGTACTTTGTGGGAGCGGTAGCGTCACGAACAAAATTTTTGTCTTTTATAAAGAAGGTGCCTTCTTCCTGCGAATCGCCGTAGTCACCGAGACGAATATCGTCCACCGCTAAATAGCCGTAATACCAACTCTGATCGTTATCGACTATCCTGACGTACGCTTCTTTGCCCGCATAGTCTGATAGATCAATGGTGTAATCGTAAAAGTTATCGGTGTTATATACGCCGGCGGCATATCTTTGCGGATTGACGTAATCTTCGGTATGCTCGTGGAAGTATTCGTTATGCTGAACGGCGACAAGTTTGTCGTCTTCTACCGTATAAACGCCGAAATAGCAAAGTTTTTCAAGCGGTTTGTTGGGAGCATGTTCGCCCTTTCCCACGGTCAACGAGCCGCCCGCCAACTTTACTCTCATTACGCCGTCTTCGGGAATGGTGAAGGTCTTTGAGCGAATAGCGCCCGTCCTCGCGCCCGAAAAGCCGCCGTGGAAGCCCTTGCCCGTCAGATACCAGTTGCCCGTCTGACCGATAGAAAGCCTGTTGTCGTTGGTGTCGTCGGCAAAGGTGAAGAAGGTGTTTGAAGATACGCAATCGTCGTTAAAGGCGTCGCCGTATTCGATAGTCCAACCTTCGAGCGTCGCCGTTTCAACACCGCCGTTCAAAACCTGATTTTGCGCGGTCGGCAAAGCGTTTCCGCCGCCACCGAC
>JAFVDA010000095.1 GCA_017478765.1 Clostridia bacterium | reverse complement strand
GAACTCTTCGATAAGCGACGTTTCGACCTTTCGGTTTTTCTTTTTGAATATTTTAGCGAAAATATCTTTGAGCATTGCTCTTATCGACAGCCCTTTTACCCTTTGGGCGCCCCATTCGGCTGATATTTCCTTAGGGCTTCTACCCCAAAGTTTTGCGGTATATCCTTCAAAAAACATGCCGTACAAAACCTTGCCGAAACGGTTGATATAAAAGTTTTCGAGATTTGTTTCCTTCCGTTTGAATATCGCGGAAAAAATATAGGATAACCCCGCTCTTAAAGTGGTGAAAAACCCCATATTCTTTATGGTTTCCCATTTGAGCGATACGGGGTAGTCGAAAAAGTGTTTTTTATAGTATATCCTCGATATTCTATGACGAACGAGCATAACGTCGTCGCTTACTTCGGGGTCGGGCCCGCCTTCCGTCAAAACGCACGGTCTATTGAGAATTTTATCGTCAAACGCACGTTCGCCCTGTAAGGGCAGAATATCCTTCCATAAGTCCATAATGCGGTCGTCTTTAGAAAAGAACCTGTGTCCGCCTATATCCATACGGTTGCCGTTATGCCTGACCGTTCTCGATATTCCTCCGATAGCGCCGCTCTCTTCCAAAACGATAATATTGTCGCCGTTTGGCTCGGAAAGTTTTAGCGCTGCCGTTAGCCCCGCCGGTCCCGCGCCGATTATTACTATATCAGCCATTTATGATGCCCATCCGCCCGTAAAAGGGTTTTTTGATTATTTTTGATAATGTTTGAATATCGTAAAAAACCGTTCGTGGGGAACTTAGTTGATAAAGTTCCCCACAAGGTCGATTAAAAGTATAACTTATTATTTTGCGATATATTGGTCTTTTTTCTTGGGCGCGCTTTCAAGTTCGGCGCGTTTTTCTTCGTAGCCCGCTCTTCCGAACATAGCGTAGGTAGCGTTCTTACCGCCCTCGACGCCCGGTTGATTGTAGGTATCTATCTCGAGCATTTCGCCCGCGTAAGCGGTTGCGAGTTCAAGCATAAACATCAGTTCGCCCAAAGTAAATTCGTTGACTTCGGGAAGATAAATGGTGTTATTCATTCTCTTCTTTTGCGTCAAAGCGTATTCGGTCGCCATCATTTCGGTGGATATAAGTTGATTCATCGTGTGTCCGCAAAGGAAGTTTACGTTGGGGAACTCTTCGCATCCATCGGGAATTACGAATTGACTTCTGTAATTGTCGACCGCAATAAACGTAACTACCTTGTCGAAAGGTCCTTCCGTGTACAACTGAACCTGACTGTGTTGATCGGTAACGCCCAAAGATTTGACGGGGGTTTGACCGACGTTGACCTTCTTTCCGCTCTTGGTTTGATCCTTGCCGAGACTTTCAGCCCAAAGTTGGCAGTACCAGTCCGCCATATACTTCAGACTGTCGGCGTAAGGCATCATAACGGAAACGTTTTTGCCGTCCTTCATGGCAAGATACTGCATCACGGCAAACGCCATAGCGGGGTTTTTGTTTATATCCGCGGACGAACATGTCTTATCCATATACTCGGCGCCTTTGAGCATAGCGGCGATATCAATGCCGAGAACGGCGGCGGGGAGCAAGCCCACGGGGCATAGTTCGGAGAACCTTCCGCCGACGCCTTCGGGAATATAAAAGGTCTTTAATCCTTCCTTTTGGGCAAGTTTGATAAGGTTGCCCTTAAACTCGGAAGTGGTGGCTATCATGTGATCTTTCGCCTTGTCGCCGAAAGCCTTGGTGAGCAAATCCCAAACGATAAGATATTGCGACATAGTTTCGCTCGTGGAACCGCTCTTCGTGATAACGTTAAAGCAGGTCTTGTCGAGTTCGATAACGTCGAGAAGCGCGTTCATTCTTTCGGGATCGACGTTGTCTTCAACGTAGAACTTGGGACCGCCGCGCTTTTCGTCGGGAAGGTCGTTATAGTGAAGGTGTTTTAAGGCGTTGAATACGGCTATGGGGCCCAAAGCGCTTCCGCCGATACCTAAAACGACAAAGTACTTAAATTTCGCTCTAACTTTATTTGCCGTTTCAACGATATCGGCAACGATGGCGTCCTGATTGTACGGAAGTTCAGACCAGCCCATCATGTTCTGACCGCGATTTTTTTGCACGGTGTCGAACGCAGATTGACAAAGACCTTTGCTTTCCGCAAGCGTTGCGGCGGAAAAGCCCTGTTCGCCGATGAAATCTTTCATCATGTTGTTGTAGTCAAATCTCAATTTCATTTGGCTGCAAGTTTTTTCGGTAAGTTGCATTTTATATCACCTCTAAAATATTTTTTCCTTTAAGTTTCTCAAGTATTCGAGCGACGGCACGAACTCTTTATAGTCATTATAATCGTCCTTGTAAACTTCTATAAGCATATTGCCGTCAAATCCGACGTCTTTCAATCTTTTGAATAGATCTTCAAAGTCGAATTTGCCTTTACCCGGTAAGCACAATTTTCCTGACTCGTCTATATCCGATAGGTGAACGGTGTTTATCCTGTTTCCCATATCCGCAATGTAGTCGGCGTAACTTTGATCGGACAGCCTCGCCTGTTTTATATCGAGACAGGTTTTAAGTTTCGGACATTGGTCTTTAAGCGAAGAGAAAAACCCGACCTTATTGTAGGTACACCAATGTACGTTTTCCAGACAGACGCTCACGCCGTATTTTTCGGCAAGGTCGCATAGCGCGTTAAACCTTTGGATATATCTGTCCATATCGTCGGGAATGGTATGACTGCGCTTAAAATACGCCCTTCCGTGTAAAGTGTAGTTCTTCGCTCCTACCGCCTCGGCGCAAGACATAACGCTTTCAAATAGAGCCATAGCGTCCACGTAAGCCCTTTGGTTGGGCGCAAAAAGTTGCGGCTCGTACTGCGTGGTGACCACGTGCACCGAGTGCACTTTAAGTCCACCCTTATAATTATTGAGTTTTTCGCCGTAAGCCCTGGTGTATTCTGAAAAAGTATTCAAAAACACTTCGACGACGCGCGCGTCGAGACCGTCAAGTATCTCGAGCGCTCGCTCGTTGTATTCGCGCAAAAACAGCGACGCGGTTGAAACGCCTATCTCCATAGTAAGTTATCCGTGATATTATCTTACGACGGGATCGATAAGCCCTATATTGCCGTCGTCTCTTAAATACAAAACTTTTACGGTGTTACTGTCGGCGTCCAAAAACACGAAAAATCCGTAACCCGAAAGTTCAAACTCGACGATGGCTTCGTCGACCGTCATAGGATAGACGTCAAACCGTTTGGTCTTGACCAGTTTGAATTCTTCTGTTTCCACAGGTTCTTCATACACGAGATCGCCCTTGAAAGCCGTCTTTTTGAGTTTGGCTTCCAGTTTGGAGCGGTGCTTATAAATCTGACGTTCGACTTTGGGCAAAATCTTGTCGATAGCGTCGTAAAAGTTTTCGGCTTTTGCTTCCGCTCTCACGGCTTGACCGAGATAGTCGAGCGAAAGTTCCATTTTGCTGTCCTTCTTTTCTTTTTTGAGATAAACTTTGCACTTTGCCTGATCGTCAAAATATTTGTCGAGTTTGGCTATCTTTTTGTCAAGAACTTCCCTAAGTTCGTTGTTGACGTGATAATTCTTTGTTACGATTTCGATTTTCATATAATTTATCTCCTTTATATATTCGGCGGAATTTTCCGCTTTTATCTCAATACTTTGAAGTCGATAAGGTCGTCGTCCGTAAGGTAAACTCGAACGGTGTCCCCCGCGACGACTTCGCCGCGCAACATTTTCTCCGAAAGGGAATCGGCAAGTATATCGTTCACCGCGCGTTCGAGCGGTCTAACTCCATACTCTTTTGAATACCCTTCGTCAAGAAGAAGTTGAATTACCGTTTCGTCGTATTCCAGATTTATCTTTTG
>JAFVDA010000094.1 GCA_017478765.1 Clostridia bacterium | reverse complement strand
GGCGTACTGCGGCATACGCGGCGGCGATATGCTCGTAATGCTTTCCGACGGCGTTACCGACGCATTCGCGTCTTCGAGCGACTTCATCGAATTTTTGAAGACCGCTCCGCAGAAAAACCCGCAAACGCTCGCCGACTCGATAATAGACAGGGCGCTTGGGCTTTGCTCGGGCGTAGCCGCGGATGATATGACGGCGCTATGCGTAAGGTTATACGATGTCAAAACCGACTGACCGACTTCCCGTCAGATTGCAGACGTGATCATCTTAACCATTTGCGCGACCGGCTTGGAGATGGGCTTTTTATGGTTGGTCACCATCGTGACCGCCCTCCCCGGGATAGGTTCGGCAAGATCTATTTTGAAAACGCTCCCCGACGCAATGGCGCTCTGCGCCATTTTTTCGGGAACGAGCGCAAGCCCCCAGTTGTTGGCGACCATGGGAACGAGCAGCGCCGAGTTATCTGCTTCCAGTTCGGGCGTAACGTTCAAGCCGTTTTCGTAAAAGAAGTTTTCGGCATACTCTCTGAAAGCCATACCCTTAGACAGGAGAATAAACGGTAATCTGCCTAAATCTTTGAGTTTTATCTTTTTGTTTTTGAATAGGGAAAACGCGTTACCCGCTATCAAAACGTCGTCGAACCTTATGACTTGATCGACGATCAGCCCGTCGCGATTATCGAACGGAGTAGTGTTGAAAACCACGTCCAGATTGCCGTCAACAAGTTCGGAAATCATATTTTGAGAAGAACCCGTATGTATCTTAAAGTGTACGTTCGGGTACTTTTTTTTGTACCTTTCCAAAAAATCAAATAAAAAACAATTGAGCGCCGTTACGGTCGCGCCGACGTAGACGGTCGATTCGTTGAGTTTGACGAACTTTATAAAATCGCCGTCGGCTCTTATCAGTTGTCCGCAAGGATCTGCGATACGCGCGTAAAGCTCTTCGCCTTCGCGAGTCAGTTTTACGCCCGTCTTGTCCCGAACGAACAGTTTACAGTTGAGTTCGTGTTCCATGTTGGAAATCACCCTGCTTATCGCCGGCTGGCTAGAATAAAGTTCTTCCGCCGCTCTCGTGATGTTCTTTTTTACCGCAACCGTGTAAAAAATCCTGTAATACTCGTAATTCATCTCTTCCCCCAACGCCGCCCATTAGAATGGAGCGGCTATTATATAATTTTGTTATGGATACATAATATAATATTATTTTACATTATATCTTTGTAAATGTAAAATGTTTATAGTAAAATATAAAATAATTTAACGTTTTGGAGAGGTTTTTATGGATTACGGTAAAATTTCACTTGAAAAACACGCCGAATGGCAAGGTAAAATCGAGATCAAGGCAAGAGTTGAAGTGGACACGAGAGAAAAATTGTCCGTCGCGTACACCCCGGGTGTCGCCGAGCCTTGTCTTGCAATCAAGGACGACGTAAATAAAAGTTTTACGCTGACAAGGCGTTGGAACACCGTTCCCGTCATCACCGACGGCACGGCGGTTTTGGGGCTGGGCGATATAGGACCCGAAGCGGGCATGCCCGTTATGGAAGGCAAGTGCGCGCTGTTCAAAACGTTCGGCAACGTCGACGCCTATCCCCTTTGCATAAGGAGCAAGGACACCGAAGAGATAATAAACACCATCAAACTTTTCGCAGGCTCCTGGGGCGGCATCAACCTTGAAGATATTTCCGCGCCGAGATGCTTCGAGATCGAAACGAGATTAAAAGAAGAACTCGATATCCCCGTCTTCCACGACGACCAACACGGCACGGCGATAGTAACCGCCGCGGCGCTTTTGAACGCGCTCAAACTGGTCGGCAAAAAGATCGACGAGATAAAGGTCGTTATCAACGGCGCGGGCGCGGCGGGAATTGCCATAGCCAAATTCCTTATGGCGTTCGGCGTAAAAGACGTTATCGCCTGTTCGTCAAAGGGCGTAATCGTCGAAGGCGACACAAGATTTAACCCTGCTCAGCAGCAATTAGCAAAGATAACCAACCGCAACAAGCTGACGGGAACCTTATCCGACGCTATGCGCGGAGCCGACGTTTTCGTAGGCGTTTCGGTTGCAAACTGCGTGACCAAAGATATGGTCAGGTCGATGGCGGATAAACCCATTTTATTCACCTGCGCAAACCCCGTTCCCGAAATCAACCCGAAGGACGCTTTGGAAGCGGGGGCTTATATAGTCGGCACGGGTTCCAGCCAGTACCCCAACCAAATAAACAACGTTCTCGTATTCCCCGGACTATTCAGGGGCGCTTTGGACGTAAGAGCCAACACCGTCAACTACGAAATGATGATGGCGGCGGCAAGGGGAATAGCAAGTTGCGTCAGCGACCAAGAACTTACCCCCGAATTTATTCTCCCCTACGCTTACGATCAACGCGCGCACGACTCGGTCGCCAAAGCCGTTGCCGAAGAAGCGATCAGAACGGGAGTATCCAAACTATATAAATGATATTTCACGAAAAATGTTTTCTTCGCAAACATTTTTCCGTGAGAACTGTATGTCGGAGCGACTTTACGCGCGAAATCAATCCGCGCTATCGCTCTCGGCTTGATTATTATAGAAAAGATTATTTTTGCGGCAGCATATATAATATGCCCGACCGCAACTCCACTTTCCACTTTCAACTTTCCACTTTCAACTTTCAAATATATTTTAAGGGAGATAAGATGAAAAAATTAACCTCAATAATGCTTTCGTTTATCGCGGTTGTCGCAGTCTTTTTGATAGTTGGCTGTGATACCCAAGAACAAAAGACCGGTTATTCCAACAGGGTATTTGACGTTTCGGCGCAATCGGACGGTTCTGTGACCGTGACTTCCAAAAAGGAAGACGTAGGCTATTCGCTCACCGTGAAGGGAGCGGGAGCCGTTCTCGACTACATGGATAAAAAGAGCGTCCCTTGGAACGTTATAGCAAAGCAGGTCAAGTCGATCACGATAGAGCAAGGCGTCACGCAAATAGGCGACAACTTCTTTTCCGCCTCCCCTTTGGACAGCGTATTTTTGCCGTCGAGCGTAAGCGTTATAGGAAGTTCGAGTTTCGCCGAACAAACCAAAATTTACTCTTATTCTCAAACCAAACTGACAACCGACCGTAAGGTTTACTACTTTAGCCAAACGGCGCCCTCAACACAAGGCGAATACTTTCATATAGTCGACGGCGAGCCTATTATCTGGCAAACTTTATCGTTTTTGTTTATCGGCAACAGTTTCACCTACCGCAACGGCACCACGAGCGAGCCGAGAGTCCCGTATCTATTCAAGCAAATAGCCGAAAATCTCGGTCAGCAAGTTGAAGTGGATTTTGTAGTCGAAGGCTCGTACACCTTAACCAAGTATGCCAACGAGACCGACCCCCTCGGCGCGGTAGTCAAGCAAAAACTGGAAAACAATCGTTACGACTACGTTGTTTTGCAAGAGCGATCCACCACGCCTTTGAATAGTTACGACGCTTTCAATAGGGCAGTAGCCGCGCTTAAAACCAAGATCCAAGCCACTCAAAATGGCGCAGAAATTTATTTGTATCACACTTGGGGTTCGCCCGCTTCGATAGTCGACAAATATTCTTCCGTCGCCGAAATGACAAAAGCGCTAAAAACTGCTTACGATAACTGCGCCGCGGCAAACGAAGTGAAGGTTACTTACGTCGGCAACGCCATAACGACGGCTTACGAGCAAGGCTATCCCATCTACGACACCGACAACCGTCACCAAAGCGACCTGGGCGCGTACCTTTCGGCGTGTTGCCATGTTGCGTCCATGCTCAAACTAAACGTCAAGAACTGTTCGTTTTACTTTACTTTCGATCAAACGACCGCCAAGGCGATGCAGGATATAGCCTATCAAACGGTAAACAATCGTTAAAACCCTTTGTAACTACGCGCGTATAAATACGCCGTATAATATAAAAAATATTTTTAGGAGGAACATCCCAAAATGAAAAAATCACTTATTTCCGTTCTTATTTGCATTTTGCTCGTAGCGCTCGTTGCGTGCGAACCCAAATCAAGCGGTAAGAACCAGTCCTCGGGCGACGGCACGACCGAAACCAACTACACCGTTGCGTTTGAAGTAGACGGAACGCGCTATAAAACGCTTATCGTCCCCGCAAACCAAACCATAACAGCGGAAGTTACCGATCCCGTAAAAACCGGCTATACCTTTGACGGTTGGACGCTCAACGGCGAGGTGGTCACGCTTTCCGAATACACGGTAACCAAGAACGTAACCTTTACCGCAAAGTTCACCGAGAACACCATCGATAAAACGCTCGTTGTCAACGACGTCAAAGTAGAAGGCAAGGAGTATTATCTTGTAGTCGGTTGGTGGGAACAACTTAACGAAGACGGTACAATTAAGCCTACTTCCTATATGACCGAAGACGGCGTTCGCCTCTTCTACGCAAACCTTAAACTCTACTTAACCAAAGCCGGCGCGACCGAACAACAACTTGAGGCGATAAGCGTAAGAAACTATTCGAGCAACGGAGTTGCAAAGATGGGTGAAGCGGTAACCGCCGACGGCGACGTCGACATTATGATAGGCGTAGGCAATAACATCAACTCGTCTACCGGCGCAAAACTTTCCCTTTACGAACAGGATAACGCCAACAAGTTTGCAACCAAAATGAGCGAAGCCACTTCCAACAGGTACGTTGCGCTTTTGTCCACCACAAGACCTTTGGGCGTAAACGTTTACTACTGGTTGAAAACCACTGAGGGAAGAGAAGCTTTCTTAAGACCGATGACCTTGGACGAAATGGTCGTCGCTCCCGAAAGATCTATCAATCTTACAGTAACCGTTCACGGCGACACGGACGAAACCACGGTTTTGACCGACAGCACGACCGCCGTTACCATGCCCACGATAACCGTTGGCGAAAAACAACAATTCAAGGGTTTTGCCCTCTCCGCCGACGGCGAAGTTGCCCTATCGGTAAGCGCCGACGCGACTATTCTTTACAAAAACCTCAGGGATCTTTTGACCGAAGGTCAAACGACAATAGAACTCTATCCCGTAATCGAAGACGTTTCGCAAGAAAAAGTTATGAGCGTTTACGTGCAAGTTCACAGCACCAACCTTTACTCTTACGAAGCCGAACTGTTGAAAGCGAGATTTTTGGCCACCTTGACGGATGAAGAAAAGGCGTCCGTAGTATTCCACAACGAAACGGTCGCAAACGACGCCGCCTTCACTTCAATAATCGAGGCTGCCGACGACGTAGACGTTATTATCGGAGGCAAGTCTCCTTTGAACAGCTACGAAGCACACGATGAAGGCGCGCTTGCGACGATTACAGGAAAAATGCACTTCGCAAGCACAAGTAGAAACGTAATGATCGCCAAAAGCGCCGATATGCTCGACCTTGCAAAGAAGCTTTACAACTTCGTTTTAGCCGACGCACCCGAATACAACATGACAGTGGCATACTGGAGAGTCGGTACGTGGATAACCGAAGACGCGGCAGCCGCTTTGACCGAAAACATTCAAACGGCTGTAAACACCTATTTCAATATCGGCGAAACGGAAAATCTTGCCGATAAGTACAACGTTAAACTGACGTTTGAAGCGGTTGCT
>JAFVDA010000093.1 GCA_017478765.1 Clostridia bacterium | reverse complement strand
GTTGAAAGATGTTTTTAGAAAAGTTTATTCTTGCGTCAGCATATATAATATGCAAATCATCAATTCCACTTTCCACTTTCAACTTTCCACTTTCATTTCAATTCCACTTTCCACTCTCAACTTTCCACTTTCATTTCAACTCCACTTTCAACTTAATTCACGAAAAATCTTTTACCAAAGATTTTTCGTGAACTATTTTTTGATGGTTATCGCGTTAAAATTATAGTCGCCCGAAACGGAAAAAATCTTTATTACGTTCGCGCCGCTAGATAGCGTCACACGCCCGAGCGAATAGGTCGAGTAATCGAAGTAGGCTTGGCTTTCGGATTTAGCGGACTTTACAGCCGATATAGTGCTAAGGTCGAACAAATATCCGTTTACCGATACCAACATAATATCAGCCAGAACGGTTTTACTGCCCCAGTACGCCACGCTCAGATAAAGGTCGACAAGTTGATCGCCGTCGGAATTTATTACGGTGTAGATCTTTGCGCCGGCGTCGTTGTACTCTACGAGCGGCATCCCCGATTGAGTGGTTTGTCTGCCGCCGTCGGTCGCCGAACAGCCGTAAGCGTTGACGGTCAAATCAGCCGTAACGCCGCTGACGATAGCCCTTTCAACGACCAGATAGTCGACGTAAATATCGGAGTAATTTGATTTTATCACGACGACGTTCCTGCCCTTTCGTATAAAAAGGTTGGGAAGTAGGTACTCGTAATATTCAAAAGCCTTTCCGCTTTGACCTTTCAAGGCGGCTTTAAGATAGATATCTTCACCGTTTACGGTTATTTTTACAGCGTCGTTCAACTTTTCGATATCGGAAAAATACGAGTGACCGACCATCACTTGCGCGGGGCAAATATAATAATCGTCGCTATCAAACTCGATTATCTCGCGATCGCCGTTTTTGATCATCATGCTCGCGCCCTCGGAAGCCGCTTTATCGGCGGTAGGCATGGCGATCCCGACCGTCATACCCGTTTCTCCTTCAAAAACCGTATCGGAGCCGTCAAAGTCGTGATAGGAGTGGAGCGCAAGATAATCTATGGAGAACCCGCCGCCTTGGTTTTCGAGAACGAAGCGGTTGTCGCCGTTTACAAGTTGCGTCTCGGTAAGCGGAAATTCATAGAACGTGCGATAGGACGAACTCGTCTTATATACGGGCGATTTGGTAAGGTCGACGGCTTTGCCGTTTATCGTTAAAGAAAATACCTTATCCATATTGACTTCGGCGCCGACGTAGCTTATCTTTGCAGACACCTTGACGTTGACAGCCCTATCGCTCGAATACCCGAAAACTATCGAGCCGTGCTCCGAGGTTTGCGCCTGCATGGCGTGAGCGTTCGACGCCCGACTTTCGGGAACTTTAGCGAATACTCCCGTATAGTCGCCGTCTTCCGCTTCGAGAATACGAACGCCGTCAATCGATCCGACGAAGGTTTGCGCGCCCGGCGCTCCGTCGTCCGAGCAGGACGCGAACGCAAACGAAATGGTCAGACACAGCGCGACGGATATTATCGCTTTCAAAAAACAGTTGGTTTTCATACCGCGCCCTCCGTCATGTATTCCCGCAACGCGTCGATATGCGTTTTTTTGACTCCGAGCCCCAAAAGATGGTTTTCCACCTTGTCCTTAAGCGTTGCGCCCGAACACGCCTTTATCTCATTGACGTACGCCGACTTGATGCCCGAAAGCGAACGGGAACTCCCGATATTGCCGAAGTTTGACAAAAGGTATTCCCTATTTAGATCCTGTTCGGATACGCCCAGAACGCCGTTTATCAAAAAGGCTATATACCCCGTGCGATCGGTACCGATATCGCAGTGGAAGAACAAGGGATAATTATCCCTGTCGGCGAGCAGTTCAAAGACGTGACAAACCGTTTGTACGTTTGCTTTTAAGTCGGTGTATTCCATCGGGCAAGGATAGTATTTTACCGTATCGCCCAAAACGCACTCGCGAAGAAGGCTCACTTCGTTTTCGTAATCCTTTCTCAAGTCGAGTTCCGAACGCATACGCAAGGTTTCGAGCATGGTCTTTATGCCGAACTCGGTCACCTGAGCGTTTACCGTATTATACCAACTTGTATTTATCCTGCCCGTGCGGAAGATAAGCCCTTGTCTGACCTTTCCACCCTGTTCCAAATTCCAACCGCCGAGATCTCTCGCGTTGGTAACGCCGTCTATATACAAATTACGCGGCGCCGCGGACGACGTTGAAAACCTTCCTTCGGCGGAAGTTACCACCCCGCCTCCTACGCTCGCTTTAACCTTCCAAGCGTAGGCGGAACCGACGTACAAGTTGTACAAATTGACCTTATCGTCAAGCGTGAATACGCTTATAACTTCGTCGGGGCGATCCACGGGGTAATACTCTACCGTGTAGCCGTCGGCTTTGAAATTAGCCGTCCAGGAAAGCGTTGTCGCGCGCGGAAAACTTTTTTCCTTTTTGCCGGAAGCGTAAGTAGAGATATTCTCTACGCTATCCGCAAGATAGGACTTTAACGACGGCGAATGAAAATCGACCGTCGCCCCGGGATTGCTTATCATAATGATTTTACTGCCGTCAAGTTCCGGCGTATCGACGCGCGGCTGAGCGAGATCGGTCGGCGCAGAGCAAGCCGATAAGATCGTCACAACGATGGCAACCAAAACGATAAAAAGCCTTTTCATACTATCTTCTCTCCCCCTTTAGATGGCCCGCTTGGCAGTAAATTACCGTTCGTTTAATATTAATATTAGTCTATATTATAGATTAACATACTTTATCTGCTTTTTCAAGCCCCTTTTGGAAAAAAAACAAAAAACCGCCGCGCGGGTTACGGATAGTTCCGCAGCCGCTCGACGGTTTATAACGCTTTTATTTAACAATTACTCGGCGGGAACGGGCTGTCTTCCTTCCGCTTCGCGCATCTTGTTGAATTCGGCTCTTACAGCCTCTTCTTCGGCAAGTTTCTTGGCAATTTTGGCTTCGTAACGCGCCTTTTGTTCGGCGGTCATTTTAGCCAACGCGTCGGCTTTTGCCTTTTCCGCCGCCGCTTTTTTGGCTTGTTCTTGTTGAAGTTTGGCTTCTTTTGCCTGACGTTCGGCTTCAAGTTGCTTTTCAAACTTTTCAAGCGCTTGCTTTTCGTCCAATCCTTTGGCTTTGCACGCGTCGATTATCTCCTGACGTTTAGCCGCTATGCTGTCGGCTTCGGCTTGCTCTTCTTCCATTTTCATCTTGGTCTGAGGATCGATATACTCTCTTCCTTCGGCTTCCGCCGCCGCTCTTTGGTCCATAACGATTGCCTTATGGTCGAACTTGGAGAACTTCTCGACTTTCATAAACGCGAAGATGATGGCTATAATGGCAAAGCACACGGTCTCGCCGCCGAGGAAGATAAAGGTCATTGCCCACTTAAACGCTTCCGTTCCCGCGCCTGCCGACGCCATACCCGAGAAGTCGAACGCGCCCAAAACGGCGTTCATTATACCGGTCGCAACGCCAGTCATACCCGCCATAATTGCGCCGTAGATGGTCATAGACAAACCGTCCGTTCTAAAACCGTGCTTGGCTTCCTGATGGTCGAGAACGTCGGCAAGGAGCGCCAACGACAAATACATCGCGGGAGTAGAACCGAGCGCTTTAACTACGAACGCAACGACCACCAACGTGAAGTTGGAAGGATCGATAAACCCTATCGCGCCGCCGATGGTAGACACTATTGCGCCGAGCGCTATCGCCTTGCCCTTACCTATCTTGTTTGAAAGCGGCCAGGAAATCACCATACCGACAGCGGTGGGAATTGCGCCTATAATTGCCAGCAAACCGGAGAAACTTTGACCTTCGTTCATGTTGAGCGTCAAGTTGGTGAAAGCCGCCCTACAGAAGTATATCTGAGATACGTTTTTAAGCATTCCGCCCAACTGATAAAGGAAGAAGAATACCATTATCATTATCCAGAATTTGTCGCGGAAGCAAACCTTGGCTTGTTGACCCATAGGCACGGCTTTTTTCACTTCTTCCACGCCGGAATTGATGGATTCTTCGGTTATTCTCTCTCTCGTGAAGAAAAATTCGATTATCGCGCCGATAGCCGTTATGGCTATCATTATGATAGCGATGACCTTCCAGGCAACGTAAGCCTTATCGGCTATAACCACGTCGTTTTCGGTGGGGAAGAACAGCGCGCTTGCGAACGGAAGTATCATGCTCGTCAACCCCATAGCGGCGAGCGTGGTCGCGTTGGAAATGGTCGCGAGCAAGGATCTATCCTTACTGTTTCTTGTTGAAAGATTTACGAGCGCCGCGTGAGACGTATAGTAGAAAGGATACGCGATGGCAAACCACATGTTATACCCTATCGCTATGAATATGAGCGACGCAAGTTGGTTTTCGCCGTTATTCAGCGGCGGGAATACGAGTAGCAACAAAAGCGCCACAAGACTGATAGGTATCGAGATAAGAATAAGCGGTCTTGCCTTACCTGCGCGGGTGCGCATGTTATCCATAAGTTTGCCGACCAAAATATTGCCGGCAACTACGAAAATTACCGAAATTACCGGTAAAAACCATAGAAACCACGCGGGGACCTTCATTACGTCGGTCAGATACTGGTTATATTGTCCCGACAAAACCGAGTTGGAAATGAGAGCAAGCGTCGGCCCTATAAAGTAACCTAAACCGCCTTCCGGGAAGATCTTGGCGTTAGCCGATTTGATCTTGCTCGACATGATCGGCGAATCGAATATGGATTTTTTCGCCTTTTGGTTAGTTTGCGCCATTTTTTCTCCTTTATATAAACAAAATAGTCCGCCATGACCGAAACCGCGCGGGAAAATAACGCGCGCACGCCCGTCCTGACGATAAAATAATTATAAACCCTAATCGAACATTAGTCAATACTTATTCGCAAAAGGTTTATTTTTTAGCATAAACTGCAAAAAAAAATTCGTATTCGCCCGCAAAAACCAAGGGCGACCGAACTCGGTCGCCCTTTCCATCCGCTATAGCGAGTAGGGATTTTTGAAGAAAAACCCTTTGTTTTCTTCGTCTTTTACAATGCTTTCCAAAACGAAAGTCTTTTTGAATTTTCTTCTCGCCTTTTCCTGCGCCCAAAGGCAAAGTTCGGGCGTATCGAACAGCCCGAAAACCGAACTTCCGCTGCCGCTCATCAAAGTTGCGACGGGTGAGAGCGAAGATATAAACTCGTACGCTTCACCAACTTTTTGGTTAATGTAAACGGCAGGTTCGTACAGGGCGTTATAGAACATTTCGCCCGTAAGTTTTCCGCCGACCGATAGCGCGTCAATAAGCGTTTCGGCGCTCGTTTTCGGCGGGGCTACGCTTAGTTTATCGTACGCGGCGTAGCACTCGGAAGTATTCACTCCGCCTTCCGCGGTCACTACCAAAAAATAAAGCTTCTTCGCGGAGACGATGGGAGTTACTATCTCGCCCCTGCCGTTAAGACGGGCAAAGCCGCCTGTCAGCATATATCCCGAGTCGCTCCCAAGTTTGTCGGCAACGGCTTTCAAGTCGCCCCCCGTGCGGTAAATTTGTTCCATTCCGTTCAAAACGCCGGCAATGTCGGCGGACGAACCGCCCATGCCGCTCCCGATGGGAATGTTTTTATTGAGAACTATATCCACTCCGCGCGTGCCGAACTCCGTTACGAAGGCTTTAGCCGCCTTGTAAGCGTTGTTTCCTTCGACTTCGGACATGTAATTGACCGAATAAATACTTCCGCCCGTACGCAAAATCACCTTGTCGTCGGCGCGCTCGGAAAGCGTTATCGAATCATAAAGATCGACGGTGGTGACGACCGTGTCGAGCATGTGATATCCGTTTTCCACGCCGACTATATCGAGAAACAGATTTAGTTTTGCAAACGCCTTTATTCGCGCGGTTTTCATAGGTTATAACGTCCTTTTTCCCGCTTGTAACGCAAGCCGTACGGTCAACGGTGCGAAAAGCGGTATATCAAAGTTTTCTGTAAACGATTATTTTATCGCCGTCTTTAAGCGGAAAATTAACTTCGGGGTTGTATTTTGCGATGACGTCCTGCGCAACGCCAAGTTTTTTGGTGACGTCCCACTCGGTGTCGCCGTTCGCGCCGACGTATACGCTTATCGCCGAAGAGTCGGGCTCTACCGCCTCTCCTTCTTCGATAGCGGTTATAACGTCGTATTCCGTTTGAACGTCCGCGACCACCGTCAAGGTTATCTCGGTCTGCGCTTCGAGCGTACCGCTGCGCATCTTGCAAACGACTTCGCCGCAAGTTGCGATAACGTCGGCTATCTTAGCCCCCTCGAAGGGCGCGTCGACCGAGAACGGCAAAGTAAAAGGCTTGGAAACCATAACGTTCTCGCCGTCGGCAAACAGAGCGTTACCTTCGATCGCCCCTTCAACGGTCATGCCGCCCGCCGTAGGCTTAAAGGAAGCTATCTCGACGTTCTCGCCGATAAGTTTCAAAAACCTCGAATAATCGGGAACGTCACAGTTGAGTTTGCCGCCCACGCGCTCGATAGTTGTCGGCGAAGGCAACTTTTCCGAAACGATCGTCCTGCCTCGCTCGAGAGTAAGTTTTGTGCGAACGTCGTAACAATCGGCGACATACTGCATTTCAAAAGGTCTATATAAGTCGCCGTATAGGTTGATTATCATCGCAACGCTTACCGTCGACTTATCCTGTTTGTCGTCAACGTAAACTTTAAGCGCCAGTTTATCCACCCTTGCTTTGATAAAGGCTCGGGTAGTTTCGTCCGCTCCGTCCGACTCCGCTTCAAACGAGAAGGGAACGGCGCGAGTTTCCTTTATGAGTTCGCCGTCAGAGAAGGTCACGGCAATCACGTTCACGGTTGCGACCCCCTCGACGGTCACCGCGCCGACGGCGGGTTTTACTTCCTTAACGCAGGCTACGGCGTCCGAAAACAAAACTCTTTTTATCTTTTTGAAGTCGAATTCGTCGTCGAGATCGCAGTTTACGTCTATCGGGTAGGCGGTAAGTTTGGTGAGCGTTTGCTCCTTTTTGAGCGCCTCGGCGTCGACAAGACAGTTTATACCTATAGTTTTTGCAAACGTAAAGTCGCTGTCAAGCGTTGCGACGGCGTAAAGCATTCCGCCTTCTTTTTTTATTTTTATGGAATGAAGCGTGTACTCCACGAACTTCAAAACGCAGTCGGCTTCGGGACAAGGCGCTTTGAATGAGAACTTGGCGCCCGCTTCCGCCCGCATCAACTCTTCTCCGCCGAACACCACGTTAAACGTCGCCAGTCCGCCGTATACGACCGAGTTCTCTTCCCGCTCGAAGGTGGGCTGATAGACCTTGCCCGACAAATGCAGTATCTTATCTTCGTTGTCTTCCGAAAGATTGAGCGAACACTCCACGGTGCTGCGCTCGGTAGTTCTTATCTCGCAAACGTTCAAAAAATTGTCAAATTGCGCTTTGACCATCAAATTAACTCCTTTAATCTTGGTTACTAAAGGTTATGTTTTAGGTCAGGCGTTTAGAACGAATTACTCTTCTTTTATTAAGGTTTCGTCGAGTTTTTGCGCTCTTTTGCTTGCGATCAAGCCGAGGATACCGCCGACTATCATAAAGATATTATCGCTGAGCGCGCCGAAAACTATACATAAAACGTGCGCTTTTGAGTTTGTCTCATTTGATGTGAGCGCCTTCTTGCCGTTTATAACGAAGATAAGCGCCAATATACTCATTATCCCGACGCTTATGACGACAAAGTAATAATACGCAAGTATTGCGTTGAAAAACACTTCAATGTCAAAACCTAACGGCAGATCGTTACGAATAAGATTGTAAAGAAAGTCGATCAGATAGAACGATAGTCCGTTAAATATGAGCAGCAGCAAACTGGCGACGATAGCCAGCACAGACGAAACGATACCTATGATATAGAGAATATTCGCGGCATTTTTCATAAAACAAAAACTCCTTTTCTTGTAAAAAATTTTTACTATAAACAATATATCATATTTTTCATCAAATGGAAAGTGATTTTGAAAAAACACAACGTAAAATCAAGCGCAAAATAATAAAAGGTTAAAAAAACCGCCGTCAAACTATTGCAAATAAAAATAAAATGTGTTACAATACTTTTTGCTTGGGGGCGTGGCTCAGTTGGTAGAGCGATGCGTTCGCAACGCATAGGCCGACGGTTCGAATCCGTTCGTCTCCACCAAAAAAAACGACTGCACTATGTGTGGTCGTTTTTTTTGTGGAGCAGGATTCGAACCGTCATAGCCGCTTGTCAAGCGGCGTAGCGCGCGGACGCGCGCCAAGATAATATAATAATGACTTTTGACCGTTGCCGCGAGGCAACCTCAATGCGCAAAGCGCATTGTCAAAACGTCTGCGAATCCGTTCGTCTCCACCAAGAAAAACTCATCTTTTGGATAACCAAAAGATGAGTTTTTCAATTATATTCGCCTTTAGCAAGTTTTATTGCTTTCGCAGTTATATTCGGCTTACGCCGAGTTATATTGCGTTTCACGCAGTTTATTATGACAAATAAAATATAACTATGCCGCAAGGCATAATATAACTTTGCGGCAATGTCGCAAAATATAACTGCGTCGCAAGACGCAATATAACTATGCCGTCAGGCATAATATAACTTTGCGGTAACTCCGCAAAATATAACTGCGTCGCAAGACGCAATATAACTATGCCGTCAGGCATAATATAACTTTACGGCAACGCCGCAAAACATAACTGCGTCGCAAGACGCAATATAACTGTAATCGAAAAGCCGAGGGCGTTTCCGCTCTCGGCTTTTTGATTACCTTTTAACGATTATTTGTTTTCGCCTTCGGTCGTGTTTTTCTTTTTGAGATTAACTACGATATTGACGATGATACCGAGAATGAGCGCGCAAGCAACGGAAGTGATGGTCACTTTGCCGAAGGATACGCTCATTCCGCCTACGCCGGCGATAAGAATGGTGGAAACGGTGAAGAGATTGCCGTTGTCTTCAAGGTTGACCTTTTGGATCATCTTCAAGCCGGAAACAGCGATGAAGCCGTAGAGCGCTACGCATACGCCGCCCATTACGCAGGAAGGAATGGAAGCAAGAGCAAGCACGAACGGAGCGATGAAGGAAGCGACTATGCACATTATGGCAGTAGTCAGAATGGTCGTTACGGAAGCGTTACCGCTGATGGCTACGCAGCCGATGGATTCACCGTAAGTGGTGTTGGGGCATCCGCCGAAGAACGCGCCCGCCATGGAGCCGATACCGTCGCCGAGAAGGGTCTTATCAAGTCCCGGATCCTTCAAAAGGTCGGTTTCGATGATGGAAGAAATGTTCTTGTGGTCGGCGATGTGTTCCGCGAATACTACGAACGCAACGGGGATATACGCAACGGCGATGGTGCCGAGATACGACCATTCAAAATGCTCAAAGCCCTTGAAAGCGTTGATGAAAGTAAATTCAGGGAGCCAAGCGGAGGCTTCGCCAAGTCTGTTGAAGATGGTAAAGTCGATTATCTGAAGCGCAGCGTTTTCGGTCAAAAGTCCGATAACGGTGAAGATGGAAGCAACGATGTAGCCCGCAACGATACCGATAATGAAAGGTATCATCTTCATCATCTTCTTGCCGTAAACGGAAGCGATGACGGTGGCGAACAGGGTTACGAGACCGCAGATAAGTGCGATAAGGGGAGAAGCGCCGGGTACTGCTTGTTGTACGTAGAACGAACCGTCAGGCAAAGGCAACGAGGCAAGCGCGCCTTCGGGAACATACCCCATAGCGCTCCAAGCAGTCGCATTATAGACGCTACCTTTCATAAAGTCGCCTATAGCGTTACCTGCAAGCGAAAGACCGATTATGGCAACGGTAGGTCCGATAACCACGGCAGGCATAAGTTTGTTGATCCAGCCGGTGCCGGCAAACTTAACGATCAACGCAAGAACAACGTATACGAGTCCCGCGAAGATGGCGCCGATCAAAAGGCCGAGGAATCCAAGATAGACGGAAGCGGTCGCGCTTGCGAAAGCCGTTGCCATCGAGCCGAGGAATGCGAACGAGGAGCCAAGGAACACAGGGCTTTTGAATCTCGTAAATAATTGATAAACAATGGTGCCTACGCCTGCGCCGAACAAAGCGGCGGCTTGGCTCATTCCGTGACCGGTTATCGCGGGAACCGCGATGGTAGCGGCAAGGATAGCCAGCATCTGTTGCAGAGCATAGACGAGCGTTTTACCAAACGGGGGTCTGTCGTTTACGTTGTAAACCATTTTCATAATCGGATTTACACTCCTTTATAAATAAAAAATTTTTCTTAAGTTATAACTGTCAGTCGGCGTTCTCGCAAATGACTATCCGCGTTTCGCCGTCGTATTCTTTGAAGCGAACGGAGATGAGTTCGGATAGCGAAGTCGGAATGTTTTTGCCGACGTAATCGGGCTTTATCGGAAGTTCCCTGTGTCCCCTGTCGACCACGACCGCAAGTTGAATGGTCTTGGGTCTGCCGAAAGATAAAGTCGCGTCGATAGCGGCGCGAGCCGTTCTGCCGGTGAAGATAACGTCGTCGCAAAGAATAACGTTCTTGTTGGCTACTTCCACGCCTAACTCGGTCTCTTTGACGATGGGTTTTGCGCCTATCTCGGTCAAATCGTCGCGGTAGAGAGAAACGTCCAGAACGCCCATGGGAACGCTCACGTTTTCAAATTCAAAAATCTGATCCCTGAGCATCTTGGCAAAGGTCACGCCGCGGCGCAATATACCTACGAGAACTATCTTGCTCAAGTCGAAGTTGCGTTCGACTATCTCGTGCGCAATTCTGGCGACCGTTCTATTAAGTTTTTCCTCTTCCAAAACGGTCGTTTTTTCTTTGATCACAGCTTTTAACGCTCCGATTTCCCATTAAAAAACCTTGTCGGCTTGGTCGACAAGGTTGAAAACTCCGTTTTTTGTTTCAAACGGCTCTATCAATATATTATAAAATATACTTTGCCCGAGGTCACCCCCAAAGCGCCAACCGTTTGGCGGAAAATATCACATCTTGTCGGCATCACGGTACCAAATTAAAGATTTTTTTACTGTGACTATTTTAACAAAGCATTATTAAAATGTAAAGCGTTTTTCAAAAGGTTTTCCATATTTGTTATTTTTTTTATTTTTGCGTCGGAAAAAAAGAAACTCGCCCCGCGAAAAAACGCGGGGCGAGCGAAAAGTAAAATATAAAGTTTAACGATTATTCAACTATCGCCTTGACGTAGATGGCGACCAGTTTCGAGCCCCAGCCGGTGAAAGTGCCGAGAGTGTACTCGAACGTGCCGTCGGTGGCGGTAGCCGTCGTATCAACGTTGTCGGAAACGAGGTTAGACGAAGCCGAACCGAAGTGCGAGAACAGTTGTTCGCCGTCCATGTTTTCTCTTGCGGTAAGGTCAAGATATATCTTCCATGCGCCGTCCTTAACTTCAACGATGATGGTAGCGGGTTCTTCGAGCGACAAAACGGTCGCCGAACCCCAATCGCTGTTGGTTGACGTAGAACCGCTCGCCGTATCGGCGTTATTCTGAATGTCGGCGTAAAGCCCGGTCTTCAATTCGGTCAAAGCCACTTCATCGGTCAAACCGTAAGTTCCGTAAATTACGAGATACGCCTTTGCGCCGATGGTTTCAAGCGTGACGCCGGTGGTCAGAAGCGCTTCGTTTCTACCCCAAACGACGATACCGCCCCACTTGCCTTTACCTACGTAGTAAACGGCGGTGCCGGTCTCGTTGGAAATTCTCAACGCGCCTTGGTTTTCAATAAGCCCGATGTTGTAAACGTCAAGATTTTCGTTCAAGCAGGCTGCGTTCAGAAGATTGCTGTCGCCGTCCTGATAAATAACGGTCAGGTCTTCCAAAGATTGAACTATGCGAATATGAGCGTAACCGTTGGTTTCGAGCGGGAACTCGGACAGATCGAAGGTAACGGTGTAAGAGCCGTTTTCATCGATAAGAGCGTACTGACCGATGGTGGTGCCGATCCAGAAGTCAACGTATACGGCGTTGCCGGCATACTTCTTGCCGACGTTACCGGTAATGGTAAGTTGCGGAGCGCCTTTGTCGTTCGTTGCGCCGCTCATAGTGTAACCGTTTTCAAAGTAAGTGGTGTAAACGGCTTTCAAAAGTTTTTGGTCGGTGTTTTCGGGAGTATGCGTCTTGAAAGAATAAGCGTAGCTTCCGTCGTTGATCTCTTGGTCAAGGTCAACAAACTCCGCGGGATATTTGTTGATGTCTATCTCCATGGTGTCGATAACGTCTCCGACCTGAGCGCGGAACTTGATATCCATCCACTTGCCTTGGTACTGCTTTTCAACGAGTTTTCTCATGTCGAACTTGAGTTCGAACGGATCGCCCTTTTGGGTGTTTTCGTCACCGACGGTGTCGCCGACCAATTCAACCTTATCGTTACCTTCGTAAAGGTAGAGATACGCCGTCTTAGCCGCTTTGAACGTTCCGGTTATGACCAAAGTGGGAACGAGAACGGTTTCGTCGTTTTCGCCGACAACTTCGCTAAGTTCGTAGTGAATACCTTCGAGTTCGAGCAGTTTCGCAACGTACGTTACGGTGTAAGTCTTGCTTACCGCGTTATCCTGCGCGACGGACAACCCGGTCGTCCAACCGCTGAATACGAATTCGCCTTCTTCGCCCTTGCTCCATTCGTCCTGATCGGGCATGGATACCGGGGCGGTAAGCGCAGAATAGGTGAAAGTGATAACTCCGTCGTCCGCTTTATTGAGCGTTACGAAGTCTTCCCTTGCTTCGAGCATGGCGTAATAACTCGGGGCTATCGCGCCTCCCTGCGGATCGATAACTATCTTAACTAAAACGGTATCGGTAAGCGTGACGGGCGCGCTCTCGAAACCGCGATACATGACCGTGAAAGACGTGTCGCCTACGGCAAACGCGTCGCCGTTAGCGTACGCTACCGAATAACTTGTGACGGGTTCCTTTCTGCCCGAACTGTACACGGCGTTGACTTCCATACCGGTCGCATCGAGCGTTTCACCCGCAAAATAGGAAAGTTTTTCGGGGTTTAAAGTAACTTCAACGCCCGTCATCGACTCTTCGGTCGCGATTTTTACGGTCGTGTCGGCGTTGACGGTCAGGTGATACTTCTTATCGGAAGCAAGCCTCAAAGTCCTGTCGTTGGCTTTTACGGAAGTTACTTCATAGCCCGTCTTCGGGGTTATGGTAAACGTTATCTCCGTACCTTCCGAAACGCTCGTGGGGAGCGCGTCGTAACCGGTTGCGGTTACGGTTGCGTCTGAACCCGTTTGCCAGGTCAACGTGTAAGTTGCGCCCGCGGCTTCTTCCGTACACGCTACGGCTGCCATCAAACAGCATACCGCAACGAGAGCAAGAACGGTCGACAATAATTTTTTAGTAAAATTTCTCATGTTTTCCTCCTAATTTTATACGGGCAAAAACAGTATGCCCTCTACTTGACAATAATATAACATAGTCGGACATGAAAATCAAGACCAATTTTGAAAATTTTTACGGTTATTTTTTTGTATGACAGATTCAATACTTTTTATATTTTTTGAAACTACAAACAATTAATTTTATAGTAACCGCAACAACCGTAAGCACCGGTACGAAATACATCAAACCAACCAAAGTCAAATAGGTGGTGAAAGCAACGGGTAAAGGCCTTTTATATTTGGTGACATCATGCATCGTAGTAGTCGAGTTTGAATATGCATCGCCTCCAAAATCGTAACCATAAGTTGTGTGTGTACGGAATTCATATACTTTTGGAACCGTTTTATTATATTCGTCTGCTTCGGCTTGCGCTTTTTCGTCAAGTTCTCGCATTGAGTCGATAGTCTGAGAAAAATATATCACAAATATCCACCAAGCGGCTATTAAAATCGCTCCGACGACGAAATTCCAGACAGCCGAATCTAATATTATAAATTCAAATGAAATATACGTACGATAATAATATTCAACAAAATATATGAGTTTGAAAATAAAAACGTCTTTCCTGTTAAAATCATGATACAAATTGAAGACCTTTGTCGATGCGGGTTTCATGACCAGCGCAATCGCGGGCAGCACTATAATGGATACCAAAAGAACAACTCTGAATCTTTTTTTGTGTGGTTCTCCATCGTCCATATTTACAAAAACGTAAACTAATGATAAAGCGATAACAAAAACAATAAAAATAGTAACTACCACGTAAAGAAAAATCGACGAACCTTCTAATTTGTTGTTGATATGAAATACTGAGGGCATAAAACATTCTCCTTTGTAAATTTTTTCAGTACAGCTGAAAACAGCGTAAATTATGCAGTTTAACGCTTAGTTTTCCTTTTTCCAGATAACAACTTCACCTTCTTGGTCGTAATGCCAATAATTTCCGCTGTATTCGGCACCTTCGGCGTTTATCGCCGGCTCGGTCTCGCTGAAATAATAAATAGTTGCGTTAGTTAAAGACGAGTTAAATAAATCGATAGAGATCTTTGCCCATTCATCCGCACTGCCTTTATAATATACGCTCGTTAATCTACTGCAACCATCGAACGCATAAGAACCTATACTCGTAACGCTGGCGGGAATAACTATACTTGTTAAACTACTGCAATGTTGGAACGCATAATTACCTATATTCGTAACGCCGTCGGGGATTACAAGGTCGGTTACAAGCGTATATGCACCGTTTTCTTTTATATACAAATTATGCGCGTAATATAAAGGATTGGCAGCATGACCGCCGAAAGATATGTTGCACCAACCCGCAATATCTCCGTCGTAATATACGCTCGTTAAACCGCTGCAATAATAGAACGCCTCAATACCTATACTCGTAACGCTGGCGGGAATAACTATACTTGTTAAACTACTGCAATATTCGAACGCATTATCTGCGATAATTTTCGTATTGTCATTTATTTGACAAGAAGTAATGTTTTTATCTTTTGCTTTAATCAAAGCCAAATAAGGATTGTTTTCGTTTCCAAGATAATATGCATTATCATACTCATTATACTTTAAACTACTGCAACCATTGAACGCATAACTACCTATACTCGTAACGCTGCCGGGGATAACTATACTCGTTAAACCGCTGCAATTATAGAATGCAGAGCTACCTATACTCGTAACGCTGTCGGGAATTGTTATGCTCGTTAAACTACTGCAATTATAGAACGCACCACTAGGAATACTCGTAACGCCGTTGACGATAGTCACGCTCGTTAAGCCG
>JAFVDA010000092.1 GCA_017478765.1 Clostridia bacterium | reverse complement strand
TTCGTAATCCTTTCTGAAAACGAAACTGTTAAGTCTGCCGTCCGCTTCCACAATGGGCAGAGAGTTGAGTTTGTTATCCCAAATAATATCGTTGGCTTCCTTTAAGGTAACGCCCACTTTAGCCGTGACCAGTTTTGAAAGCGGAGTCATAAACTCCTTAACTTTCAGATCGGGCGCCATACGGCTCACCCTGTAATCTCTCCCCGTGACTATGCCGACGAGTTTTCCGTTTGCCGTACCGTCGTCGGTAACGGCGACGGTGGAATGCCCCGTTCTTTCCTTTAACTCAACCACGTCGGCAAGCGTCGAGTCAGGCGAAACGTTGGAGTCGCTTATGACAAAGCCCGCCTTAAATGCCTTAACCCGAGAAACCATAGCGGCTTGATCTTCGATGGTTTGCGAGCCGTAAATAAACGACACGCCGCCCTCTTTTGCAAGAGCGATCGCAAGCCTTTCGCCCGATACCGACTGCATTATCGCCGAGACCATGGGGATATTGAGAGATAAAGCGCTCTCTTCTCCTTTTTTGAACTTAACTAGCGGCGTTTTCAGACTTACGTTTTTAGGTATGCAATCGACGGACGAGTAACCGGGTATAAGAAGATATTCGTTAAAGGTATGCGCAGGTTCGTTGATGTACTTTGCCATAAATATTCTCCGTTATATTTTTAATATATACTATCATTTTATCGTCGTTTTGTCAATGCTTACGGGAAAATTTTCATCCTTTTAACATTCAAAAAAACGAATACGCCGCCGCACACGTTATCAAATACGCCTATTTACCGCCAAACCGTTGAAATTTTTTGAAAAATAATGTATAGTAATATGGATGATCATCACCAAAAAAGGTGCAAACTTGCAAATATGATTAAGCGCGCAAATATTGAAAAAATTTTAGAGATACTCGCCCCGTGCGGCAGCCCCGAAGCCTTTTACGCCGCGGTAAACGCAGGCGCGGACGCGGTTTACCTTGGGGTCAGCGAGTTCAACGCTCGCGCAAAATGCGATCTTATCACGCTCGAAAACGTCGGCGACCTGATTGAGTACGCGCATTTGTTCGGCGTTAAGGTGTATATAACCTTGAATACTCTTGTCGGCGACGACGAGTTCGACAGGTTTTTGTCTACGTTCGACGCGCTTTATAAAAAGAACGCAGACGCTTTTATCGTTCAGGATTTCGGCATGGGCAGTCTGATCAAAAGGTTGTACCCAAACGCCGTATTGCACGCTTCCACGCAAATGGGAATACACAATAAAGAAGGCGCCTTGTTTTTGCAAAAGTGCGGCTATAAGCGCGTTATCCTATCGAGAGAGACCAAACTCGAAGATATAAAAGACATAAGGCAAAACACCGACCTTGAGATAGAATATTTCGTACAAGGGGCTTTGTGCGTGGCGTTTTCCGGAAACTGCTATATGTCGGCGATGAAAGACGGCAACAGCGGAAACAGGGGAAAATGTCATCAGTTGTGCAGGCTTTCATACGTTTGCGGAGAAAAAAGAGGCTATCTTCTTTCGCCAAGCGATCTTTGTCTATATAAAAATCTCAAACTACTTGCGGAAGCGGGCGTAGACTCTATAAAAATAGAGGGAAGATTAAAACGCCCTTCCTACGTTGCCACTACCGTTAAAGCGTATAAGCTGGCTATAAGCGGCGCCAATGAAGCAACCGTAAAAAAAGCTTTTTCCGACGTTACGATAACCTTTTCACGCGGGGCGTATAACGAGAACGCGTACCTATTTGACAACGACGACATTATAAACCCCGAACAAAACAACCACGAAGGCGTTTTTATCGGTACCGTAAAAGCCGTAAAACCATTCAAAAACCTTACTGAAATAGACGTATCTTCAATCGTTCCTATAGCGGTAAACGACGGATTGAAGTTTGTCGGCAAACAGGTCGTTTCCATGGGCGTAGGCACCGTGGAAAAGGCGGAAAAGTCCCTCTATAGGTTGATTACCGCAAAAAGCGGCATGGGCGTCGGGGATAAAGTTTATAAGACTTTGGACTACGATTTTGAGCAAAAGGTCTTACCCAAACAAAGGCTTATCGGTATCGACGCGAACGTCGTTACGTTTATAGGTCAACCGCTTTTGATAACTCTATCGGCAAACGGGATTTCGGTCACGGCTGAAGGCGATATTCTCGAAAAAGCGAAAAACTCGAGTTTTTCGCTCGACGACGTAAAAAGCGGCTTGAAGTTCGACAAACTTCCGTTTACGATGAGAAAAGTTTGCTTATCTACCGACGGAGTGTTTTTACCGAGAAGTTCGTTTAACGCCACACGTAGAAAGGCTGTGTCGCTTCTTAAAGAAAAGATAATCGCACACTCGTGGACGAACGCTCAAATCGAAGTGACGGCAAAAGAACGTGAAAACGCAGTCGATTATTTCAAAAATCTAAACAAAAATCCGATAAGCGAATACCTTATATTCGACGATTTCAAAACGATATCCGAAAAATCGAGCGAATATCTCGTTTATCGTCCGAAAGACTATACCGACGAACAGGCGGTTTTTGATAACGCAGATATAATTAAAAACTGCAAAAATTTATTTCTTTTTCTGCCGATCATCGCCGCAAAAGACGACTTTGCAGTTATCAAAAGGCTGCTTTTTACGCTGGATAAAGTCAGTGGTTCCACCGTCGGCGTGGTCGCAAACAACTATTACGGACTTTGTTTTTTAGGAAAAAGAAGGACCATTGCGGGTTTCGGGCTGAACGTCTATAACCACGTTACCGCGGGAGCGCTTGCGGATAGCGGTGTTTTTGCCGTTACGGCGAGCGTGGAAAGATCGGATATGAAAGACCTTCCCGCCCACCCGAATAAAATTCCGCTTATGACGCTCGCTCATTGTCCGTATAAAGTTTCTGCAGGCAGCACTTGCGCCCGCTGTAAGGCGCAAAAACCTTTAATATATAAGGATGATCGCGGCAACGCGTATAAAATAACGAGATACAAACTCGCCCATTGCTATTTTGAATTGAGTTTTTCTTAAAAAAAAAGCCACGCCGAGCGACCGACGTTTAGACAAACAAAAAACGGCTTATTTAAGCGGTTTTCGGGCGCGATTTTTGATAAATTTCGACAAAACGGTAAAAAATTCAAAAAAATATATTCAAACGCTTGCCATTTCAAAAAATTTATTGTAAGATAACAACGTAAAAATTGAATACGTTTTGGTAGAGGCGCGAAGATTATCAGTATCGGGGCTAACAACCGCTTGAACGGTTCCCGAGAAAGGAATATTCGCCGAAATGACGGTCATATTCAAGTAGTTCGTCGTTGGGTAATGAGAGAACATCCCATTAACTGTCACTTGTCATAGTGGAGCGCTATCGTAATATATAAGGTTTATCCCCGCAATATTGCAGTACGCTTGCAATATTGCGTTTTTTGGGCGGATTTGCCCGAACGTACTCAAAGAAAAATCAATCGGAGGTAACCTCAAAATGAAAAAATCAATCACTGCATTGTCGCTAAGTCTCGCTTCCCTGATTGCCGCCCTTTGCTTTACGGGCTGTGCCGCCAGACAAAAGTTCGACTTTACGAACGTCAACTCGCTTGCCGATCTTAACGGCGCGATAATAGCCGCGCAGACCGGCACGTTCCACCTGAACGCGCTTAAAGAGCAAACGACAGGCGTCGACGTCAGAGAATACGCAGATTTCACGCAACTGCTCGTTGCGTTGAACTCCGGCGCCATCGACGGTTACGTTGCGGAGGAACCGACGGCTTTCTCTATAATCGCGCAAAACAGCGGACTTGGTTACGTTGCTCTAAAAAACAACGACACGGGCTTTAACGCTTCCGTAGAAGATACGGGCATCGCCGTTGCATTCCGAACGGGCAGTCCGCTCGTCGCCCAAGTAAACGCAGCGCTTGCAACCATTCGGGATGACACAAAGTCGGCGCTTATGCAACAAGCGGTAACGATGAGCGCTGAAAAGACGAAAGCGCTGACCGAGCCGATCGCGCTTTCTTACGAAGCAAACCAAACTACAAGCGGTACTCTTAAGGTCGCTATGGAATGCGGTTACGATCCGTTCAACTGGTCGCAAACGACCGACGTAAACGGCGCCGTTAAAATTCAAGGCAGCACGCTCTACGCAAACGGCTACGACGTTCAAATCGCAAAATTCATTGCCAACGCACTCGGTATGCAACTGGAAATTTACGCCGCCGAGTGGGAATCGCTTATCTCGGGCGTACAGGCAGGCACCTACGACGCCATCATCGCCGGCATGAGTCCTACCGCGAAACGAGAGGAACAAGTCGACTTCACCGACTGCTATTATAACTCCAATCTCGTTATAATTTACAAAAAATAATTTGTTACAGTCGTTCGGAACGAAGAACAAACGCTTCGGGCGTATCAAAGGTATAGTATAATGAATTTTTTCAACGAAGTAATCAAAATCATTGTCGACTATCACGGCATGCTGTTGGAAGGGCTTGGATACACAATGCTTATCGCCCTGATCGGCACGGTCGTCGGTCTTTTAATAGGTATAATAATCGGCATAGTCAGGACTATACCCAAATCAAAGTCCGCATTTGTACGCGTAATTCAAAAGATCGTCGACGTTATCCTGACAGTCTATATCGAAGTGTTCCGCGGAACGCCGATGATGGTTCAGGCAATGGTCATATATTGGGGATACGCTTTTGCAAGCGGAGGAAACACTCTTCCGCTCATACCGGCAGGCTTATTCATCGTTTCTATTAACACGGGCGCATATATGGCTGAAATTGTCAGAGGCGGAATAATCTCCATCGACAAAGGTCAGTTCGAAGGCGCGCAGTCGGTAGGTATGAATCATTTTCAAACAATGTTCCACGTCGTTATTCCGCAAGCCATAAGAAATATTCTTCCGTCGGTATCGAACGAGTTCGTTATCAATATAAAGGATACTTCCGTTCTCAACGTCATAGGCGTAATGGAACTGTTTTGGCAAGCGACAAAAATACAGACGATGAACTATCAGATATTCCAGATCTACGTCATTATTTCGGTAATGTATTTTATAATGACTTTTACCGTGACGCGAATATTACGCCTGTTTGAAAAACTGCTCGACGGCAAGAACACTTATGTTATTCACGGCTCCCAATCCGACCCAAACGCCGAGATCAAAATAACCGAGGAGGCGCACGGATAATATGAATGAACCTGTTTTTCAAATAGAAGGACTTACAAAAAACTTCGGAAAAAACGAAGTCCTAAAGGGCATAAATCTCACCGTAAACAAAGGTGAAGTGGTTTCCATAATCGGCGCTTCAGGCTCCGGAAAAAGCACCTTTTTAAGATGTTTGAATCTCTTGGAACAACCGACGGGCGGACAAATTCTCTATCACGGAGAAGATATCACCGCGGTAGGGTTTAACGTAAACGAATACCGCACGAAGGTCGGAATGGTATTCCAACAGTTCAACCTTTTCAACAATATGAGCGTTTTGAAAAACTGCGTGATCGGTCAGCAAAAGGTTCTCAAACGCACCAAGGAAGAAGCGGAAAAAGTTGCGCTATATTATCTTGAAAAGGTGGGAATGGCGCAGTATCGCGACGCAAAGCCACGTCAACTATCGGGCGGACAAAAGCAAAGAGTGGCGATAGCAAGAAGCCTTTCGATGGACTGCGAAGTCATTTTGTTCGACGAGCCCACTTCCGCTCTCGATCCCGAAATGGTCGGCGAAGTTTTGCTCGTTATGAAAGATCTATCTAAAAGCGGACTTACCATGCTCGTCGTCACGCACGAGATGCAATTTGCAAAGGACGTTTCTTCAAGAGTCATCTTTATGGATGGCGGCGTAGTTGCCGAAGACGACGCGCCCGAAGTTATATTCAACAATCCTTCAAACCCGAGAACGCAGGAATTTTTATTCAGAGTTCTCAACAAGGATATTTAATAAAGAAAAACCAAAAACACGCAAGTAAACGTCGTTTGACGTTTACTTGCGTGTTTTTCTTTTGTCGGGAATTATAAAACGAACCTTTCGATAAACTCGGCGACGCCGTCTTGGTCGCAAGAAGAAGTCACCACTTTGCAACGCGCTTTAACTTCATCTTCGGCGTTGCCCATCGCAACGCTTATACCCGCGTATTCGAGCATTGATAGGTCGTTAAAGCCGTCGCCTATCGCGGCGCAGTTTTCACGGCTTAAACCGTAGTAGTTCAGAACGGTCTTCAGCGCCGTAGCTTTGGAGCAGTCTTTATTGACGAACTCCAAAAAATCCACTCTCGAAGGATGAAGGTTGATTTGGTTGCCGTAACGCTCGCTCATTTGCGCGTAGTATGCTTTAGTCGAAACGGGGTCGTCGTACCAAACGAATTTGGTTATACCTTGCTCGGATAGTTCCGTCAGATCTTTGACGATAATAGGTTCCACGCCCGAAATAGACTTATAGAACTCTATCTTTTCATCGTACTTTTCGCTATACAATTTGTTGTTCGCCCAGCAAATTTGCGTGGAGTTTCGGTCGTGACCTTCGCGGGCTATCTTTTTTGATAGTTCGGGCTCGATGGTGAGCGAATAGACGGGCTTGCCGAAAGTTACGACCATTGCGCCGTTATACAGAATATAAGGCATACCTTCAAGCCCTAAAGTTTTTACTATCTCGGTTATCCCTTGATAAGGTCTGCCCGTCGACAACACAAACTTACCGCCCTTATCAAGCAGTTTTTTTACCGCGCAAACGGTTTTTTCGGTCAAAACTCTCTTGGAGGTTATAAGCGTGCCGTCTATATCCACGGCTAAAAGTTTGATATCGTTCATTAGGTTTCACCGCAAAAATTATTTACGGATATATGATATCAAATTTGCCGCGATTATGCAACCGATTGAGATTTACTAGGTGGTATTGTCACAGTAAAATGCAGATGACGTTGGACTTTTTGTCGTTGACGGCTCTGTTGACGGCGCGTTTTAACTTGGACTTGATGTTTTCATTCATGCCGCACGCCTTTTGCGAAAGTTTTTCATCTATCATTGAAACTATGGGTCTACCGAAAACTTCGGTTTTCAAGCCGTCGACGCCGCGCTCTTCGACCATTTTACAAAACGCGTCGCATTGTTCCTTTGAGCCGGACATTATCTCCACGTCGGCACGAACGTCGGTTTTTATAAGGTGCATACCGCTAGCGACGGCGCGCTGTCTGACGCAATACTGACCGTTCTTTTTGACCACTCTCGGCGCTTCGATCTGCGCGTCCTCGACTTTGGTGGGAACAACTCCGTAGCCCGAAACGGCGCATTCGTCAAGCGCAAACTTTATTTTGTCGTAGCCGTCGCGAGCCACCTTTAACTGCTTGACTAAGGAAAACAGCGCGTATTCGTCGGTTATTTGCTCGCCGCATTCTCTTGAAAGAACCTCGTAAAAAAGCCCCTGCTTTTCTTTGAAAGTAAGCGTAACGCTGCCTTCGCCCATATCCATATCGACGTCGGTCACACGGTCGAAATATTGCCCGTCCTTCATATAACTTTCGATTTGCGCGTAGGACGACATCTTGCCTATCTTGTTGACGCATTCCTTGATAGATTTTACCGTGCTTTCGATAATTGCGTCGTCGTAGTCGAGCGCTTGCGTCCATTTTGGCAGGTCGAAGTTGACGACCTTGATGGGAAACTCCATTAAAGCCCGCTCGAATATCTCGCCTATACCCGCCTTGTCGAGCGTGGTAACGTTTTTGGGAATGACCGCTACGCCGTAACGTTTTTCAAGTTCCTGGCAGGTCTTTTTGACGTCCGCTTTCGCGGGATCGACAGTATTATATATAACGATAAACGGCTTATTGAGCGCTTTAAGTTCGTTCACGACTCGCTCTTCCGCCGCTTCGTAAGCCTTGCGTTCTATCTCGGTAAAACTTCCATCGCTCGTTATGACTACGCCCATCGTGGAATGTTCGCCGATGACCTTTTTCGTACCGTATTCGGCGGCTTTTATGAAGGGCATTTCCTCCTGTTGCCAAGGCGTTTTGACCATTCTCGGCTCGCCGTTTTCTTCGTGCCCGACGGCGCCGTCGACCATATACCCCACGCAATCGATAAGCCTTACTTTTACTTGCGTCTTGTCAAGTTTGACGCTGACCGCTTCACCGGGAACGAACTTGGGTTCGGTTGTCATGACAGTCTTTCCCTGCGCGCTTTGCGGCAATTCGTCAACTGCGATGAGTTTCTTATTCTTCCCCGCAATGTTGGGAATAACAAGTTGTTCCATAAATTTGGTAATAAAGGTAGACTTACCGCTCCTGACGGGCCCGACTACCCCGATAAGTATATCTCCGCCCGTTCTTTGAGAGATATCCTTGTAAATGTCGTTCATAACTCCTCCGCTACACAATAGGTTTTCTACGCTTACTCTATTCGAGCCAAAAGCAATTTATGCAAAAAATACCGCAAAATCATTTGACATACGTAATTTTTAGCGGTATATTGTTATCGAAAAAGAAAAAGGGGTGCTTGAAAACTGCTTTTTTCAGGCTGAGATCATACCCAAAACCGAATTATTCGGCTACTTGACAAGATAATGCTTGACAAGGACCTTTCGTTTGATTTTTGCCTGCGCGCTCCTTTTCCTTAATATGAAAAGGAGTTTTTTTATGCAACAAAACTATGAGTTCTTATCGCAAGCGCTGACGCCCGCGTTTACTTACGGCTTGACGGGCGCGCTGCTGTTTTGCATTTTATCCGCGGCGTTTACCGCAATATTTTCAAAGCGTTCGATAAAAAGTAACGTCGAAGCCCTTTCGATAACTATGTGGCTTATCGGCGCGCTTGCGGCTGTTGCGCTTTTAATTTTCAATTTTATAAGCGGAACATACCCTGTCGAGCCAGTCGGGGAATATTTTATTGACAGGTTCGAGCCTATCGCAACGTACTCCGCGATAGGGTTTGTTCTGACCATCGCCGTGAGGACGGTTATATCGTTTTTAACGAAAAAGGTGTTCGATAACCAAATCAAAACGGACTTGTTCGCGCTGCTATCGTTTGCCGTCGTTCTCGGCGTAACCATGCTTATCGGCGCCATCGCCAAAAAATACAGCGTAGACTATCTTGAAAACAACTACGTTAATAATTCCATTATCGGCTTGGTGTTTTTGCCCGTTGCGATAACTTTGCTCATCGCGGTTGTCGGCGGAGTGACGACCGCCGTTTTGTCAAAAAAACGTTCGCCTATCTCAAAAAAATCAACGGTTATATTGGGTATCGCGCTATTGATATCGGTTGTCGCGACTCTCGTTACGATAGCCGTTTACTATACTGAAAACATAGACGGCGACGGGTATTACACGGCGCAAGGGAGTATGTTCAGCGGGATCTCGCTGTATCTCGGCGCAATAATTATCGTTGCGGCAGTGGTTGTCGCCGCGTTTATAACGGACAATAAAAAACTGGCGTTTAACGCAAAAATGATAGCGCGCGCAGGCGTGTGCGTAGCGCTATCGTTCGCCCTGTAGTACGTTAAGATATTCGCGATTCCGCAAGGCGGCTCGGTCACGCTTGCGTCCGCTCTTCCGATAATGATCTTCGCATTCGTATACGGACCGAAAGCGGGGCTTAACATAGGATTTATCTACGGATTGTTGCAAGCCGTTCAAGACCCTTTCATCATTCACCCCGCGCAGTTCTTGCTCGACTATCCCGTCGCGTTTTCAATGCTCGGAATGGCGGGAATACTCTCCAAAACCAAACTTCCGACGGCGGTAAAGTTTTCTTCGGGAGCCGTTATATCGGCTGTTTTGAGATACTCGTCTCACGTCGTTTCAGGAATTTTTGCTTTCGGCGCCTACGCGCCCGAAGGTTACTCGGTAGTCGGTTGGAGTTTTTTATATAATCTGTTCGTGTTCGCCGATATCGCTTTGGTGGTGGCGGTCGGCGCGGTCTTGGTTTCAAACAAACAGTTCAATAGATTTTTGGACACATGACGGCTAAACCGACAAAAGGCAAAAATATAGCGTTAATCGACTTATACGTCGACTAACGCTTTTTTGTTTTAGAATGATTTCAGAATACGAGCCCCCACAGAAGTTTTACCAGTTTGACTAAGAATACGCAAGTCGGGAACAAAAGGAAAAACCCTACTACGGCGAACGCAAGTAGATATGCCGAAACGTTGACGACGTTTTCTACCGCCCCGTACAGCCGCTTCCACTTTCTTAAAAGAAGATACACAAGCGCCACAATCACGGCGCCAAGCATTACTCCGACCAAGATGAGTTTTGGGTATGGAGAATGGTATTCGAGAGTAACTTGATTATCTCCTTGATCGAGTTTGACCATGATAAACTTCAAGCCGTTGTCCGTCAAGTCGACCTTCTTGCCGTTTACGGTGGCGGTAAAGCCGTCTATTGCGACGTAATTCATATATAGGTAACAATTTTCGCCGTCGGCGTTTACCGTGACGTTGAACTTGTTTCCGCCGTCGATAGTATAATTTGCCTTGCGAGCGTAAAGAAGATCTTTAAGCGCCCGGATTTTTGAAAGCGGCATACAATAGCCCTTGCAATACTCGGCTATTTGACTTTTTGTAAACTTTTTTTCGGCGTAAGGCTTTATATAACAGTAATAATACGAGTTGGGCGCGCGCTTGCCGTAATTAAAGTTTACGACCGTGTACTTATCGAGCAAATCTAGTTTTTCCTCTTCCGAAGAAAACCTGCTGTACTTGATGAAAAGATCGTCCGGGAAGTCGTGTTTTAAGTACCATTGACCTTCGTCTAAAATATTGACGTGAATATTATATACTCCCGTTTGCTCGTCGTAACTTATCTTGGATAGAGGTATCTCGTATTCGTCGAACAGTTGTCCTTCCCCGCCCAAAAACGTATACAGCGCCTGCATATTTTCAAAATAATCGTCGCCGAAAGAAAGTTCGCCGTTATTGACGAAATAGGCGTTCGGAAACACGAGATCGTTTTGCCCGGCGACGAAGTAGGATAGTTGCGTATCCGTCAAAACGCGGTTATAACTTCTGTCTTCGCTCGCATGGTGTTTGCCGTCGTTATGCAAAAAATAGTACTTATAACCGAGCAGCGCGTCGCCGAAGAACAACCCGCCCTTGGATTCGATACTGTTTATCTTGTTTCCGCCGTACCCGAAAAAGGTGGTTGCCGTAAGATTTGTTTTGTCGATGACCGATGAAAACACGCTGAAACTCGACGTGTGAGTGGTAAAAGGCGCGTCGTTGCTTATTGCGGCGTCGTAGTCTTTTATTCTGTAATACTCGGTACCGTCTTCGTAAACGTCGGCAACCTTATTGAAGATGGCGTTATACTGCTCGTATCTTACGGGATTAAACTTATTGCCCTTGACAAGATGCACGTTATAAAACGCCACCTGCACGGCAAAAACGCCTATTAGCGCGAAAACAATAAAGTTGACGTTGCCGACCTTAAATAGATAGAACAGGAACGCGACGACCAAAAGCCCCGCTATAACACCGAAAACGGGCGCAATGACTTCCAGCCCGCCGAGCGAATGGGC
>JAFVDA010000091.1 GCA_017478765.1 Clostridia bacterium | reverse complement strand
GTGTTGTAGACGTTCATTATCCTGTCAAACGGAACGCCCTTTATGAAGTCGACGGCGCAACTTGCCGCGTCCGAGATTGCTAAGGAATAAGCGTCCTTTTTATCGGAAGGTATATTGCTCAAAACGTATTCTATAAGGTCGATATTCTCGTTATCGCGCTTGGTGCCGATGCGCACTCTCGGAAAGTCCGTCGCGCCGATGGAGGAAACTATGCTCCTCATGCCGTTATGCGTTCCGCTCGAGCCCTCGGCTTTCACCCTTATCCTGCCGACGTCTATATCGAGATCGTCGTAAACAACCAAAATATCCTTATTCTCCGCCTTGAAATAATCCTTGACGGCTTTCACCGCCTGTCCGCTCAAATTCACATAGGTCGTGGGCTTGACAAGTATTATCTTTTCGCCGTTCAGATTGAACTGCGCCAAAGTGCATTGAAGGGCGGGCTTAAAGGAAAACTTCAGGTCAAACTCTTCCGCCACCTTATCGACCGCCATAAAACCGAGATTATGGAGCGTGTTTTCATATTTTTTTTCGGGATTGCCGAGCCCGACGACTATCTTCATACTAAACCTTTTCGATAATTACGTTACAGAGTGGAGAGTGGAGTGTGGAGAGTGGAAAGTGGAGAGTGGAGAGTGGAAATGCGGATACAGAAATTATATGATAATTTGTTTATCCCATATCCGACTTTTGAACTAAACACTATACTTATTCCAACACAAACAAAGTAAGTAAATTACCAAAGTTGATGTTTTATAGTAAAGCCTATTTTTGCGTCAGCATATATAATATGCTAATCATCAATTCCACTTTCAACTTTCAACTTTCCACTTTCGTTTCAATTCCACTTTCAACTTTCAACTTTCTATTTCGGTTCGCGAAAAACCTTTTCGCGAATAAATATTTTCGGCTTCCGTTTTATTGTTAAAAACGGAAGCCTTAAACAAATAAACCAAATTAAATAAGCGATTATAAAACGTCGTCGCTCGTATAGATGTCGGACATCTGAGCGTCGGAATAAATGCTGGAGATGGCCTTAGCCAGAAGTTTGGCAACGGAGAGAACTTCGATCTTGTCGATTCTCTTTTCCTCGGGCAGATTGATGGTGTCGAGAATCACCAACTTGTCGATATACGAGTTTTTAATACGCTCTATCGCAGGACCCGAAAGTACCGCGTGCGTGCAGCATGCGTAAATCTTTTTGACGCCTGCGTTATGAAGGGCTTCTGCGCCGAAGCAAATAGTTCCGGCGGTATCTATCATATCGTCGACGAGCAGAGCGTTCTTGCCGGCAACGTCGCCGATTATATTCATAATTTCAACTTGATTTGCCTTGGGACGGCGCTTGTCGATAATGGCGATGGGACAGTTGAGTTTTGCAGCCGTCGTCCTCGCTCTTCCTACGCTTCCGACGTCCGGAGAGACTACGACGAAATCGTCGTCAACGATGTTTTTGAAGTGTTTTGATAATATGTAGTTGCCTACGAGATTATCTACCGGTATGGAGAAAAATCCTTGTATCTGCGCCGCGTGAAGATCCATAGTCAAAAGTCTGTCGGCTCCGGCGCTTTCCAGAATATCGGCGACCAGTTTGGCTGTGATCGGATCTCTCGGTTTGGCTTTTCTGTCCTGTCTTGCATAGCCGAAGTAGGGAACTACTGCGGTTATTCTTCCTGCGGACGCTCTCTTGCAAGCGTCGATCATGACGAGCAATTCCATAAGGTTTTCGTTTACGGGGGTGGAAGTGGATTGTATCAAAAATACGTCCCTTCCCCTTACGCTTTCGTTAAGGTGAACGCTCGTTTCGCCGTCGGAGAAGTGACCGACTTCGATGTCACTCAAGGAAATCCCAAGGTTCTTTGCGATCGCTTCAGCCAAAGGTCTGTTGGAATTGCCTGCAAACAGTTTTATCTCGGTAGTGTGGGTTATCATATTGCTCCTTTATTTTCAGCGTTTTCACGCGTTTTATCGCTCGTGTATATCTATAATAATAGATAATCGGTTTTTAGTCAACTTAAAAAGCAATTCAAGCAAAAATTCAAATTATAAATTTTTGGATTTAACTCGCCTTGCCGAAAAAAACTCCGTGAGTATCTTTGCGCAGCGCTCTTCGCCTTCGGCTTTTATCAGTTTTACGTTGGCGTTCAGCGCGTTGAAACTATCGTCTCCTACAAGTCTTTTTACGCTCCCGTTATAGTCGAATGCGCCAAAGTATACGATAGGTATCCTTGCGTTCATCGCCGCGCCGAGACACATCAGGCACGGCTCTACCGTAACGTATAATTCGCAGTCGTCAAGCCGCCAACTTTTTAGTTTTTCGCACGCTTTTTTGATGGCTATAAGTTCGGCGTGCCCGATAGCCGACTGAGTTTTTTCTCTTGCGTTTTTGGCTCTTGCGACGACTTCGCCGTTTCTGCAAACCACCGCGCCGATAGGCACTTCGCCCGCCGAATACGCAAGTTGCGCCTGCCGAAACGCTATATCCATCATTTTCTTATCGTATCCCATATTCTCTACTTGTGATAGGTAACTCCGTTTATAATGGTAAAAGCCCTGTATATCTGCTCCATTAGCATGACTCTTGCAAGCGTATGCGGAAAGGTCATATCCGAAAACGAAATTGATCTTTTTGCCGCAAGTTTGACCCTTTGGTCAAGCCCGTTTGAAGAACCTATTATAAAGGTAAGTTCTTCGCCCCTGTCGACGGCTCCGCCGATAAGTTTAGCCAAACCTTCGCTTGTGATTTTATCCCCTTCGACGGCGAGCGCAACGCTCTCGCCCTTGATTTTGGAAATAATGTTTTCCGCTTCCGTCGACAGAGTTTTTTCAACCGACGAAAGGTTTTCTTCCTTGACTTCGATAATGTTTATTTTGCAAAATTTTTGCAGTCTTTTTGAGTATTCTTCCACGGCTTCGCGGAAGTAACTCTCTTTAACTTTTCCGACTGCTATAACATTTATTTTTATCATAATAAAACTTTAATTCACGAAAAATGTTTTCTTCGCAAACATTTTTCCGTGAGAACTGTTGGTCGGAAGCGTTTACGGCGAAAATGAATTCCGCCTACGCTTCTCGGCTTAATTATTATAAGTTTAATTTACGAAAAATCTTTTTGCAAAGATTTTTCCGTGAGAACTATGTAAAAGTGGAGAGTGGAAAGTGGAAAGTTGAAATATGGATACAAAAATTATATGATAATTTGTTTATTCCATATCCGACTATTGAACTAACCACTATACTTACTAAACAAAGACAAAGACAATAAATTATCAAAGTTGATGTTTTATAGGAAAGTCTATTTTTGCGGCAGCATATATAATATGCCCGACCTCAATTCCACTCTCCACTTTCAACTTTCAACTTTATTATAGTTTCACGAAATAAGCGACGCTATCCAAACGGTCGCGCCGATAACTATCCCGACGAACGCGCCCATAAAAAACGAAAGCCAATCGGACTTTTCACTTGTATTTTCAAGTTTTGTCTTATCCGTCAGCGTCAGGGCTAAAGCCGCGCCAAAAAAAACCAACCCTACTATGGAGAATACGAGCGGATTTTTAGCGTAAAACGCCATTATCCCGAAGTAGTAGTCGAAAACGATAATAAGATTATTTAGCGAATGGATAAGTATGGAAGGCATCACACTTCCGCTTTTCAAGTAAACAAGGCACAAAAACCCGCCGACGAGCAGTTGATAGATGGTCTTTGACGGCGAGCCGTGATAGACGGAAAACAGCGCCGCTGTCACGATAATCGCTATATAGCCCGACTTTTTAAGCCCCCCGCATATTATCGACCTGAAAACGACTTCTTCTACCAGCGGCGGCAACACGCCTATAAAGATACAGCACAGAGCAACCGATAAAAACGACCTTTCGGGAAGCGTTGCGCCCGATTCCGTGTATCCGAAGTTACCCAAAAACTCAATAAACAGATCGTTGAGTTTCCCCAGTCCCGTCAATACGCCGAAAACGCCGAATAACACGACCAAAAGGTAACGTTTTTTGAACTTAAAATTAAAATCGTTTTTGATAAACGAGCGGTCGACGCCCTTTATTTTGAGAGAAAAAAACGCCGACAGCGCGAGCGCAAGGCTCGGCAGGGCGTAACTTAAATAGGTGAGAGCGGTCTCACTTGACACAAACACTCTGACCACGGCAAAAACCAGCGTGACTAATAAAATACCCGCCATGGCGAGCGAAAACGCAAATCCGCTTTCGCTAAAACCTATGTTTTTCGTAGTCCCGTTCATGAGTTTCCGCCCTTGTCGCCGTCAGTTTTATCGGCGGAAGACGCTTTATCGGTCGGCTCGGCGTTTTGCTCCGCGGGCTTTATCTTGCGTTTCAACTTCAAGTCCTTTATCATTTGCAGCCAGTTGGTAGGATGCTCGTCACCCGAGAGCAATCTTTCAATGTTTTGCCTGTGAGCAAACCACGTCAAAAACACGATGCCGAGTATCAACAGATCGACTACGATAAAATAAGCAAGATGTTGATTTGCAACTTCCGTTTGCGGCTTATAATAGGTGTTGTAAATATCGATACAAGCGTATATGGCGGGCGGCGTAGTAGCCAAAAAAGAGCCCATCGAGCCTATACGGGTGATAAATATGAACGCCAACGCGACCACGCCGAATATGAGCGCGACGTACCATTCGGCTACCAAAAACACGCCTATCGTAGAAGCTATTCCCTTTCCGCCCTTAAACTTGTAAAACACGGGAAAGATATGCCCCAAAATGACGAAAAAGCCCGCCGTATAGCGACAAATAAGCGTTATGGGAAGGGACGTACCTTCAAAAGTTTTATCGCCGAAGATAAACCCTGCGATAAGCGTAGGCAAAACGCCCTTCAAAATATCCAGCAAGAGAACGAGCGCGCCTATTTTTAAGCCGAACACTCTGCTCATATTCATGGTGCCCGGGTTGCCGCTGCCCTGCGTTCTTATATCCTTTTTAAGAAGTTTTGAAATTATTATCGCCGTGTTGATATTGCCGAACAAATATGACGCGACCGCCACTATCGCCAAGATCCACCAGCACTCGGAAAGCGCCATTTTAATCCTCGCTTTTTTCTTTGAAAAATATTCTTATCGGAGTACCCGAAAAATCAAAAGTCTTGCGGATAACGTTTTCAAGATAACGTTTGTACGAAAAGTGTACCAGTTCCGCGTTGTTGACGAATATTATAAACGTCGGCGGATTTACGCCGTCCTGTACGCTGTAATATATCTTCAGGCGCCTGCCGTGTTTTGACGGCGGTTCGGTCATTCTTACCGCGTCGCCGATAACCTCGTTGAGCGTACCGGTAGTTATTCTTCTTTGCGCGTTATCATGCGCCTCTACGGCGGCGGTCAGAGCCTTTTCCACCCTTTGCCCCGTCTTTGCGGAAATAAACACGCTCTTAAAGTAGTCCATAAACGCAAGGTCGGTGGAAAGCTTTTTCTTGAATTCGTTGACGGTATTGGTATCCTTTTCGATAACGTCCCACTTGTTCATTACGACCACGGAAGGCTTGCCCTGTTCGTGTACGTAGCCGGCGATCTTTACGTCCTGCTCGGTAAGCCCCACTTGGCTGTCCACGACGATCAGCGATACGTCCGCCCTACGCACGGCGCCCAAAGCCCTGATAACGCTGTAATACTCGATATCTTCTTCGACGGCGCTCTTTTTTCTTATGCCCGCCGTGTCTATCAAAACGAACTTCTTGCCGTTATACTCGAAGGGTGTGTCGATGGCGTCGCGGGTGGTTCCGCTTATATCGGAAACTATCGTCCTGTCGTAGCCCAAAAGCCTGTTGACAAGGCTTGATTTGCCCGCGTTCGGTTTGCCGACAACCGCGATCTTTATCGTTCCGTCGTCCTCGTCGGCGTCGTCGAGCCGAACGAAGTTCTTGCAAACTTCGTCCAGACAGTCGCCGAACCCCTTGGACTGTTCGGCGGATATCCCGATAGGATCGCCCAGCCCCAAAGCGTAGTACTCGAACAGTTCGTCAGCCTTGTAGTTGTCCAGTTTGTTTACGACGAGCACCACGGGTTTGCGGCTTCTTCTCAACCTTTCGGCAACGTCGATATCGGAAGCGGTAACGCCGTCTTTAACGCTCGTCATAAATATTATGACGTCGGCGGTGTCGATGGCTATCTCCGCTTGTTTTTTGATATGCCCCCACATTTCGTCGTCGCTTTTGAGTTCTATTCCGCCCGTATCTACGAGCGTAAATTTATAGCCGCACCACTCGGCGTCGCAGTATATCCTGTCTCTCGTAACGCCGGGGTGATCCTTTACGATGGATATCTTGGTACCCGTTATTTTATTGAAAAACGTCGATTTGCCGACGTTAGGTCTGCCCACTATGGCAACAATAGGTTTACTCATTTTCGTCACTCTCTTTTTTATCGCTCGTAAGTCCGTTGAAAAATCCCGCGCCGTCGCATGGGAGTATTCTTATCTTTTTGCCCACCTTTTCACTTAACTCTTCGACCGTCATATCGTCCAAAAACAAGGTCTTTTCGGCGTTCAGCATGGCGCTTGACAAAACCAGTTCGTCGTAATGATACGGGAATTTTTCGACAAATTCGGCTACGTCTTTCCCGACTAACAGTCCCGTGCAGGTGACCGTACTTCCGAAAAACCTATTCTCCACGGCTTCAACGTAAATCTTCAGACCTTCGCAGTAGGCTTCCGTAGTTTTGGCGGCAGTTTCTATCAAAGGTTTGCTCGCCACTCCCGTCACTATCAAAAAGGTCTTATCATAATGCTTTTTTGTAAGTACGCGGCGGAATTCGTGCAGGAAAAACGCATTCATTCCCACGCCGTTTTCCAGTTGGTCGAAGTCCCCGTAAAACTCGAACGGCTCGACGGGCGCTTGGGCTTTTAAGTAAAAATCGTCTGCAATAATTGCAAAATTTCTGCCTATTCCGTCGTTAAACCGCTTGACGAGAGCGATAACTTCGGCGGAAGACTGCATATCGTAATCGGCAATTTCAGTCAAGCCTTCGCGGTAACGGGTTATTCCGCACGGAACGACGGCGCACGATTTGACGCCCTCTATCCCGCTTAAATCGGTCAGGGTTTTTTGTAGGACCTGCCCGTCGTTTACTCCGCGAACCAAAACGACCTGCGTATTTATAACTATGCCCGCGTCGGACAGAGCCTTTAATTGATCGAGTATTCTATCCGCAAATCGGTTGCGGAGCATTTTTTTTCTTATCTCGCCGTCGGTAACGTGAACGGACACATACAGAGGCGATAATTTAAGCCTTATTATCCTGTCGAGTTCCCTGTCGGAAACGTTGGTAAGCGTGACGTAGTTGCCGCACAAAAAACTTTGGCGATAGTCGTCGTCTTTGACGTAAAGCGTATCGCGCATACCTTCGGGCATTTGCGCCACAAAACAAAAAATACAGTCGTTTCGGCAGGTCTTTACTTGGAGGTTGTCGCTTTGAAAGGTCAGACCGAGAGTTTCGTCGGTCTCCTTTTCCACTTCAAATTCGACCACTTCCTCGCCCGACTTTACTTCCATAACGAAGTATTCCTGCTCGTCGTAATACAGGTAATCCAACAGATCTTCCGCAGGATAGCCGTCAAAGGACAAGATCTCGTCGCCGATATTAAGTTGTAACTCTTCACCGACCGAACCTACGTCGACCTTGGATATCTTCAGCATATCTTATATTATATATATTTTACTCTTTTTTGTAAAGATAATTTTGACCAAAAAGAAAGTTAAGCGGTCGTTTTCAGACAAAAATAAAAGGACGAAGCGTTTTTTTGGTCGAAAAACGTCATTCGTCCGCGTTGTTCATCGAATACGGACAACCGCAATAGTTCTGACGATACAGCCCGTACTCCCTCGATAATTCCAACGATCTTAAATATCCGTTGCGCTTTTTGAAGTCGGACGGCAAAAACTCCACCCCTACTTTGTCGGCGACGGTTGCCCCGAGCAGGTTGATTTGAGCCGCGTCCTTTAACGGGCTTAAAGTTAAGGTCGTGCAAAAATAATCGTAGTCATTGTCTTTGGCGTACTCGGCGGATCTTAAAAGCCGTTCAAAGTAGCACTTTACGCAACGCGCTCCGCGTTCGGGGCTTTTCTCCAAACCCTTAGATAGTTCAAAAAACACTTGCGGGTAAAACCCTGCGTCGACCACCTTTACGCCTTCGCCGTATACTTTGGAAGAAAACCTTTTCAATTCTTCAAGACGCTTTTCGTACTCGGATTTTTCGGTTATGTTGGGATTATAAAAATACAGCGTCACGTCGAAAAACGGAGTCACGCGTTCAAGAACGCTCGACGAGCACGGCGCGCAACAGGCGTGAAGCAGCAAGCGTTTTTTACCGTCAAAACCATTCACTATGTTTTGAAATTGTAGGTCGTAATTAACTTTATTCATCAAAAAGCCCGCCTATAAGTTGATTATTCGCTCTTTTTGTCTTCCCCGTCAGTTTCTGTAGGCTTTGCTGACGCCACCTTTATAATAGCGACTATAAGCATTACTATCGCGATAACGAACATCACGTCGATGATTATATTTGCGTAATCCCTAAACAAAAAAGTCAAAAGCGTGACGATGGAGCCGGCAATAAAGTTGCCTAACGCAAGCGGCAAAATACTCTCCTTGAATTTCATATTGAGAAACACGGCTATCGCCGCGCCCGTCCAAACGCCGGTAAGCGGCACGGGAATGGCAACGAAGATAAGCAAGCCCAGCATAAGCATCTTGGTCTTTTGTTTTTGACCGTCGCCGCCCGCTTTTTTCGCAACGCCATCAGCCTTGTTTTTCAGCATAGCTTCAACCTTATCCACGAATTTTTTGATAAACGGTATCTTCTTCAAAAGATTAAATACGGGTATCAAAAGAAAGAACACCGGGATAATAATAAGCGTCGAGCCGACGTAGGCGATGAGCGCCGTAGTCCACAGATCGAGCCCCAAACCTTGCCCTATAGGTATGGCGCCTTTTAATTCAATGAGCGGAAACATTGAAACAAGCGCCACTATAAGGTGGCTCGAACTCGTTATCGATTGTAAAAAACTTAAAATTGCTTGCGCCATTTTATCTCCCATCGATTGATTTTTTAATAATTTTATTGTATCATAAAGTTATCGATTTAGCAAAGGATTTTTTATATGACAACTCAACAACTTTTGTCGCCCTTTCGCCGCGCGATAGAAACTTACGGAATGATTTCGGAAAACGACAGGATAGCAGTCGGCATTTCCGGCGGAAAGGACAGCGTTACGCTTTTGACTCTTTTATCGGCGTTAAAAGTTTTTTACCCTAAAAAATTCGATATAGTCGCCATAAATATAGATTTGGGGCTCGGGTGCGATCAAAGTGAAGTGTCCGCGCTGAAAGAATATTGCAATACGCTCGGCACGCCTTTGATAATCGAAAAAACCGATATAGGTCAAATACTCTTCGAGATACGCAAAGAGAAAAACCCTTGCAGTCTTTGTTCAAAACTAAGGCGCGGCGCGTTGAATACCGTGGCGATAGACAACGGTTGCAACAAGATAGCGCTCGGTCACCACGCCGACGATCTGGTTGAAACGCTCTTTTTGTCAATGATATACGAAGGCAGGTTTTCCACTTTCGAGCCTGTAACGTATCTATCTCGAACGGATATAACCCTTATACGTCCTATGTTATTCATCGAAGAGAAAGATATTACCGCTTACGCAAAAGATCTTCCCATCGTCCACAACCCCTGTCCTGCCGATAAGCACACGCAGCGCCAGTACGTTAAGGAGCTTATCGCCGGCATAAAGGCGGACGTACCTTTTGCAAAAGACAGGATACTTTCCGCCATTTACCACCCCGAACGCAACCATTTGTTCGGCGAAGCCATGGCAAAAATCAAAAACCTCAACAAAAGTTGAGAGTGGCATATATTATAGATAAGGAGTTTAATTATGGATTACGTTTCTGAAGTTTTATCAGCCGTCAATAAAAAATACGCCGATCAGCCCGAGTTTATACAGGCTGTTACCGAAGTTTTAACGAGCATAAAGCCCGCCGTCCAAAAAAACGAGGCGCTCTACCGCCGCCACTCGCTCTTGGAAAGGCTGGTCGAGCCGGACAGAATAGTTTGTTTTAAGGTAGCCTGGCAGGACGACAGCGGCAAAATAAACGTCAATACGGGATACAGAGTTCAGTTTAATAACGCGATAGGTCCCTATAAAGGCGGATTGAGATTTCACCCTTCGGTAAACCTATCCATACTCAAATTTCTCGCATTCGAGCAGACCTTCAAAAACAGCCTTACTACCCTTTCCATGGGCGGAGCCAAGGGCGGCTCGGATTTCGATCCAAGGGGCAAATCCGACTTTGAGATAATGCGTTTTTGTCAGGCGTTTATGACCGAACTTTCCCGTCACATCGGCTCCGACGTTGACGTTCCCGCGGGAGATATAGGCGTCGGCGCAAGAGAGATAGGGTATCTGTTCGGGCAATACAGAAAGATGAAAAACGCCTTCGATAACGGCGCTTTAACCGGTAAGGGCTTAACGTACGGCGGGAGTTTGATCCGCCCCGAAGCCACGGGATACGGTTCGGTCTATTTTTTACAAAGAGT
>JAFVDA010000090.1 GCA_017478765.1 Clostridia bacterium | reverse complement strand
TATCCATTATTGGATCCTCCTTTGATTTATTTTGATTGCGGTTGGTAGCCGCTTTTAGTTTATCACAGGAGGTTTTTTCTGTCTATCGCTTCCGCTCCTTTTCTGACCACCCGCTTAGCGGGTGGTTTACTTCTTAGTTAATAAAAACGGAGCGATCAAACAAATCGTTCCGTTTTAACAACATAATAACTTAATATAATTTCACGTCAACTCTGACCGAAAATATACTGCAGAATCGTGACGGTGATAGGATAGGGATTTTCATTACGCGTAACGTTAAGAACAAGGGTGTCGCCTATATCGAACTTATATGAGTTGAAATAATTGATAAGATCGTTTGAGTTGGTAACGATATACGTTTCACCGTTATACGTGACGCTATCTATCCTGTCGTTCACGCTGACGCCCGCTTTATAGAAGCACCCCGACTCATCCAAAGCCGTGACGTATACGAAAGCCTTTTGGCTCCACATACCTTGATAATAATCTCTTACCGAAAAACCAAGGTTGTATTTGCCTCTGATATAGCCGAGCGTTTCTCCCGTATAAGTTTCCATGAGCGAAGTGGTTATATCGATGACGGTATCGGAAGGAATGGCAAAGCCCAAACCCTCGACCGAATTAAAATAACTGTCGTTTATCTTGGCGTTTACGATACCGATAAGATACCCCGTCTGAGTGAAAAGTCCTCCGCCGGAATTCCCGCTGTTGACCGCGGCGTCCGTTTGAAGCAAGGTCATCGAACTACCGTTTACCGTAGTGTTTCTGTTAGTGGCGCTTATTATTCCGCTCGTAACGCTTCCGCCCAGAATACCGAGCGGATTGCCGATTGCAACGACCGATTCGCCAACGTCAATACTATCCGCGGAACCCGAGTATATGGTTGCGGGAGATAGCTTAGCCTCTACCATCATAACGCATAGATCGCTGTCGGGGTCGGAACCTATAAATTGAGCGGGATACACGTTGCCGTCGACCGTGGTGATCGAAACGGATTTGGCGCTCGATATAACGTGATGACAGGTCGCTATATAACTGATGGTCGTATCGTCCTTTTCGGCAACGGCGATAACTACGCCCGAGCCTGAACTTCTCGACGTTTCGTTGGTGGCGTACACCTCGACCACACTCTTTCGTATAATTGATAAAACGCTTTTAAGGTTGTTCCCGAGCGGCGGATATTGATCTACGGTTGAGGTTGAACCCGAATCCGAGGTCGAATCCTCGGCGGAACTTTCCGAGCCGCTTCCTATCGAAGAATCGGACGAGGTATTATCTTCTAAATGGTTGACTACGTTTATATGCACGTCGAGATTCTGAACGGTGACCGACGTGACCGACGCGGACGTTCCGCCCGAATCGGCAGGGTTTGAATTCTGACCGTCCGTACACCCTGCGACGAACAACGTTATAAACGAACAAACTATCGCAATTATTACCGATAACTTTTTCATATTGACACTCCTACGTTTTATAGGTCATCTTTGACTTATGTTAAGTATATTGTAAATCTTGGATATGATAATATTATGATTTATAAGAGAAAGTTTTGTCAAATCTTTTTGAGCGGAAAAAGACTTTTTGAAAAATAAAAACCACCGCAAGGACCAATTATATCTCAGCCCTTGCGGTAAGACCCCGCCGTTTTTCGGCAGGGATAACAACTAAATACCGAACCTTCGGATCGTTATTCGATAAAAATATCTTTGCCTAAAATTCAAGCGGATATATTATAAACGACCGACAAAAAGCTTTAATACGGTCGCTATATATAATATAGCCCGATAGAGATAAATTTATACGAAACAACGAAAAATTATTCTTCTTCGTCTTCTTCGGGAAGGTTTACGTTATGATAGACGTCTTGAACGTCATCGTTATCTTCGAGAGCGGAAAGCATCTTATTGAAGGTAACGAGTTGTTCTTCGTTTAAGTCCATTCTATCCTTCGGAACGTACATAACGTCCGCTTCCAAAAATTCGTATCCCTTTTGTTCGAGGAAGGTTCTCACTTCCGAAAATGCGCTCGGCGAAGTTCTGAATTCAAAAGCGTCGTCCATTACAAGACAGTCGTCCGCACCGCTTTCCAAAGCGTATTCCATCATTTGATCTTCGTCCATATCGGGCGTTCTCTCAACTACGATAACGCCTGCGTAATCGAACATAAAGGAAACGCTACCGGAAGTACCGAGTCCGCCGCCGAACTTATCGAAGATATGTCTTACGTCCCCGACGGTACGGTTTTTATTGTCGGTAAGAGTTTTGACTATGACCGCGCTGCCGCCGATGCCGTAACCTTCGTATGTTAAAACTTCGTAATTGACGTTGCCCATTTCGCCGCTTGCTTTGGCGATGGAACGTTTGATATTATCGTTAGGCATATTCGCCGCTTTGGCTTTTGCGATAACGTCGGCAAGTTTACTGTTGGTGTTGGGGTCGGCACCTTGCTTTGCCGCAACGGCGAGTTCACTGCCGAGTTTGGTAAATATTCTACCCATTGCCGCGTCGGCTTTACCCTTCTTTGCTTGTATATTGTGCCATTTGGAATGACCTGACATAAATATCTCCTTAAATGTTATTTTTCAGTAGTTGATATAATACGATCGAACATGAAACGCCCGCGTTAAGACTTTCCATCGCGCTTTTCATGGGAATGGAAATTGTTTTATCGGCAATAGACTTTAGTTTAGCGGAAACTCCGTGCGCTTCGTTGCCGATGACCAAACAAAACTCGTCCATCGGCTCTAAATCGAAAAGGTTTTCACCGCTCATATCGGCTACGAGCAAACGTTTCCCTTTTACAAGTTCCAACGCTTTATCGCAGTTTGCGGTTTGATGGATATTGACCGAAAACACACCGCTCATAGACGAGCGAACGCATTTTGGAGAATAGGCGTCGACCGAGCCGAGTAAAATCAAATCGTCAACGCCGACGGCGGCGCAAGTCCTTATGATCGTACCGACGTTGCCGGGGTCTGAAACCCCGTCCAACAGAACGACCTTTGAACCCGTATAGTCGCGCTCGGACGGAATACCTACTTCGGCGACGATACCCTGCGGCGTAACGCTGTCAGAACAATATTCTACAATATTCCTGTCGGCGCTCTCAACCCTGAAAGGACAGCAATCATATCTTTCCAAAAGTCGTTCTTCGCCCAAAACGCAACGAACGTCGGCGCCCAACCTGACGGCTTCGGCAACGCTTTTTTCACCCTCGACCAAAAAACTGCCGTAAAGCGATCTACCCTTTTTATCAAATAAAGAACGCAGGCGCTTTACCAAATTGTTTTGTCTGGATTGAATCATCTTTTTAATAACGAAAAGAGCCGAAGATTAGTTCGGCTCCTTATAAAATTAACTTACGCTAATTTAGCTTTTACTTGATCGCAAAGCGCGGTGAAGCCTGCAGCGTCGTTGACAGCCATATCGGAAAGAACCTTTCTGTTCAAGTTGAGTTCCAAAAGGTTAAGACCGTGCATAAACTTGCTGTAACTTAAACCGTTCAAACGGCAACCGGCGTTGATACGCGCGATCCAAAGTTTTCTGAAATCACGCTTTTTAGCCTTCCTGCCTACGTAGGAGTAGGTCATGGACTTCATGACCGCTTGACGCGCGACTCTGTATAATTTGCTCTTGCTGCCAAAATATCCTTTGGCGGCTCTCAATATTTTTCTACGTTTTTTAACACCGTTTACTGCTCTTTTAATACGCATTTTCAGTTTGCCTCCTCAAATTAAGCCTTGTAAGGAATAAGATTCCTGACCATCTTTTCCTGCGTGGTGGCAACGTAAGTACCGGTACGCAATCTTCTTTTTCTCTTAGTGTCTTTCTTGCTCAAAATATGGCTGTGCCCTTCGTGGTTTCTTTTTACCTTACCGCTTGCCGTAAGTTTGAAACGCTTTTTGGCACCGCTGTGGGATTTCATTTTCGGCATAAATATACCCTCCGTTTATATAATTATAATTTTTACTTTTTTATAATAATCGGCTTAAAACGCCGTATTATTTTGATTTCTTTTCGTCCTTTTGGGGAGCGACTATCATCAAGATGTTCCTGCCTTCCAAAGTAGGCCTCTTTTCCATTTGCGCGGACTCTTTGATCATTTCAAAGAATTTGTCCATCACTTCTACGCCGAGCGAAGAATGCGCGTTTTGCCTACCGCGAAGCCTTATGGAAACTTTGACTTTGTTGCCTTGCGATAAGAACTTTAAGGTCTGCTTTGCCTTTACGTTCAAATCGCCCACGTCTATGGTCATGGACAGCCACACTTCCTTAAGTTCGATGACCTTTTGGTTCTTTTTTGCTTCCTTTTGTTTTTTCAAGGTCTCGAAGCGGAATTTGCCGTAATCCATTATTTTGCATACGGGCGGCTTGGCTTGCGGAGATATCTCAACGAGGTCGAGATTTGCCTGATAAGCAAGTTCCAGCGCGGCTTGCGAACTGACGATACCAAGTTGTTCGCCGTTCTGACCGATAAGTCTGACTTCAGCGTAACGAATGCTTTCGTTGACGTTATTTTGAATTTTAATAGTCTTGTTCCTCCGAAAAGAATAATAAAATCGGGCTTACTTATATAAAAGCAAACCCGATGATAATACATAATACGCCAAACTACCCCTAAGATAATTAGGCAAAATATGTGCCGTTTCAATTATTTTTACGGCGAGAAGGGTTTAACTTCTACTTAAACAAGCATAGACATTTTATCACCGCAAAAAATAATTGTCAAGCGTTTTTACTATAAAATACAAAAACCGTTCCGATTAAAGATAATTATTCTTATTAAATCAGGAAACGACCTTTTTATCCACTTCGTCGTAGACCATTTGAATAAACTCGTCGGCATTCATGGCGCCCATGTCGCCCGACTTTCTCGAACGAACGGCGACCAGATTGCCGTCTTCCACTTCCTTATCGCCTATAACGAGCATATAAGGTACTTTTTCAAGTTGAGCGTCTCTTATTTTTTTGCCGATCTTTTCGCTTGCGGAGTCTATCTCGACTCTCAAACCGCGCATTCTCATTCTATCCTGCAGATCCTTGCAGTAGTCGAGCGCTCTGTCGGTCACGGGAAGAAGTTTTACCTGAACGGGCGCAAGCCAGGTCGGGAAAGCGCCGGCGTACTTTTCGATAAGCATAGCAAGCACTCTCTCGTAGCAACCGATGGAACTGCGGTGAATAACGAAAGGCGTTTGCTTTTCACCGTTCTGATCGATATAACTCATGCCGAAACTATGTCCCGCGGCAAAGTCAAGTTGAATGGTGATGAGCGTATCTTCCTTACCGTAAACGTTCTTTGCCTGTACGTCGAGTTTAGGTCCGTAGAAAGCGGCTTCGTCGTCGGCTTCAACGTAATCGAGACCGAGATTGTCGAGAATTTGCTTCATAAGCGCTTGCGTTTCTTCCCAAGCCTTATCGTTATCGATATATTTCGCCTTGTTCTTTCCGCGTTTGGAGAAACGATAGGTAATATCGTTTTCCATTCCGAGGCACTTCAAAAAGTACAAACTCAAATCGAGGCACTTTTTGAATTCGCTCTCGATCTGCTCGGGCGCGCAAATGATATGGCCGTCGGAAAGCGTAAATTGACGAACCCTTATAAGCCCGTGCATTTCGCCCGACGCTTCGTTTCTGAATTCCTGAGCCGTTTCGCAAAATCTGACGGGAAGATCCCTGTAACTCTTTAAGCCGTTTTTGTATATCTGATACTGGAACGGGCAGGTCATAGGACGCATCGCGAGAACTTCGCCTTCTGCGTCCGCGTCGCCGATGATAAACATCTTATCCCTATAATGATCCCAGTGACCGGATATCTTATAAAGGTCGCTCTTAGCCATACTGGGCGTTCTCGTGGGCATAAATCCGCGGCGTTCTTCTTCGTCCTCAACGAATCTTATCATGGTTTGCATTATCTTTACGCCCTTGGGCATAAGAAGCGGCAACCCTTGACCGATAACGTCGCTGGTCATAAATATCCCGAGTTCTCTGCCGAGTTTGTTGTGGTCGCGCAGTTTGGCTTGTTCAAGACGTTCGATATGCTCGTCAAGTTGCGACTTCTTTTCAAAAGCCGTGGCGTAAATTCTCGTGAGCATTTTGTTCTTTTCGTTACCGCG
>JAFVDA010000089.1 GCA_017478765.1 Clostridia bacterium | reverse complement strand
TTCGATGACCTCCGTTCGTCTTTTATTTGCTGCTGCCAGGCCGCAAATATATTATACACGAACGGAGTTTTATTTCAATACCACATCGGCAGAAGCCTATTTCAGAACCACCGGACTATCCGGTGGTTTTCGTTATACAATGAAAAGCTCCCGACTTGCTCGGGAGCTTTTACTGATTGCATTACAAAGTTTTATATTAAGTGTTAGTTATAGAAATGTTGCTGATAATCAAATCACCGATAAATCCTTGATTATAGGCATACGGAGAGAACTTGAATGCAGTATTTGCAGTAAATGACGTTGCAAACTTGATAGTAATCGTCGCGCTGCCTCCTTTTGATAATTCAATGTAAGCGCAATCTTTTCCATCTAGCGCTGCTTTTGTCGCACCAGTAACGGTCGTAATGCCGAGCCAAGTGCCATCAAATTGATCTTTCACATTCTCGTTAGCGCGAATACCCATCTTAATAGTATTATCGCTATTTCCGGTACAAGCGTTTTGAACTGTAAATGTAATAGTATTGTATCCACTTGTTCCGTTGACAATAATACCTATCAAGTCGTTATGACCACCGCCATAGTTTCTCGACGAAGTTGCCGTAAGCGAATAATCATTTGCGGAGAAACCTGAAGCGACAAGTTTGCTCTCTGATGAGTAATAAGACGCAATGGAGTTGTAAGTTACTGCGACCGCGTAATTAGCCCTTACTTCGACGTTGGCTTCGCCCATGGTGAAGGTGGTTTTGGTAGCGCTTGCATTGCCAAGCGTTACGCCGCCCGATATGACCTCCCAACCGGTGAAGTTATAGCCGGTTCGTTCGTTTGCGGTTATGGTTATCTCCGTACCTTTAGCCGCTTGCGTCGGTGAAGCCGTACCGTTATTGACGGTTATCGAATAGGTGGTAACGCCTTGTACTGCCGTGACGTTGGTTATTTCAACTTCTTCTTCCGGCATGGTGAAGGTAGTGGTTGCAGGCGTGCCGTCGTACTCGAAGCCGGTGACCGTATAGCCTTCGGCGGTGGTCGCTATGGTGACCGTAGCGCCCGCGACGGCTTTGGTGACGCTCTCTCCGCCCACCGTTGCGATAATGCCTGCGGGGGTAGCAGGGAGAACTATATCGTAGTAATAGTTGGCTTTCAGTTGAACGGCTTCGTCACCCATGGTGAAGGTGGTTTGGTCAGAGGTTGTATCGTCAAGCGTTACGCCGCCCGATACGACCGACCAGTAAGCAAACCCGTCGGAGCCTGCGGGAGCAGCCGCCGTTACGGTGACCGTTTCGCCCGGGACCGCGTCAATTAGATCGACGGAACCGTTAGTGACCGTGGTATTATAGGACTCGACTTCCACGTCGCCGCCCGCGCCCGTTCCGAAGTATATGTTGGAAATGGTGAACGAACCGACGTAGTTATTTTCAGAATCGCTTGAGACAGGGTAAATCCTTATTCTCAACGTTCCGGAATAATCGCCGGAAGTTATACTGACAACCTGCGAGCCGCCGGCATTTATTTGTTTTACGTTAATCTTGTTACCGTCTATCGTTCCGCCCGTTGCCGCAGAAGGACTAAGCGTAGAATCATACATACCATGGAGTTCGATTCTCGCGTTAAGCGCAGTCGTACTCGAGTTGCTGTTAGCAAGCGTAAACGTGACCGTCGATTGAGTTCCGTCAAAACCGGTAACGTATACATCAAAGTACCAGTTCGTGCCGTTGTGTTGTTGTTTATCACCGCTTACGGATAACGTTGCGTTAGTGGAACTCATATTGTCGCTGTCTCCACTAAACCCGGTGGGACCCATGCCAAGGGCAATCTTTGTTATCGTTTCGTAAGTTATTGCGTTTACGAATACCGCGTCGACGGATACGGCGTGAGCGGGCATTGTAAATTCGTTGCCGACTATTCTTTCGCCGTCCACTCTGATAAAGCCGAGTGTGTAACCTTTGTTGGGAGTCGCCGTGACGGTCACGGTATCGTTCTCGCGCGCGGTCGCGGCTGCGGAAATGGTACCGTTCGTAACGGGTTTGCGGTTAATAGCGTATGCTTCCGCCGTGGTGACGGTAACCGAGCAAGTGGCGGTAGCGCCGTAGCAAGTGGCGGTTATGGTAGCTTCGCCCGCTCCTACGGCGGTTATCTCGCCGTCGGCGGAAACGGTAGCGACCTGCTCGTCATTGCTCGTATACGTTACGGGATAGTTGAGCGTTACGTCGGAACCGGAAATCTTTGCGGTCGCGGTAAGCGCGAGCGTATCTTGCAAAGCGATGGTAGCCGAAGTGTTGTTGAGCGTCAGCGCGACCGAAGGAAGCGATTGACCGTTTTCGATATTTTGGTTTGCGGTCGCTTCGGAAACGCCCGACAGATAGTACATGTTCTTTAGAAGGAACGAGTCAATAATGGCTCTGCCGTCCGTGCCTTCTTCGTAGAGATCGTAAGCCCTGCTCGCAACGTACACGACGCTTCTTTTGAAACCGTCGCCGTAACTTGCGTAGGTGTAGGTCGCAATGTCGTTTTCGACCGTCTTTTTATAGGCAAGCCCGAAGAAATCTCTGCCGAGATTTGCGTACAAAACCTGCGCGATAGTTGCGTTCAGGCGGTATTCAACCAACTCTTCGTCCTCGTAATAAGGAACGGGGTCGCAGTCGAGCGTATACGAAAAGTCGGGGTTTCTCTCAGTCATTGCCGAAATATACGCTTTAGCCTTATCCTCTATCTCGGCAAGATAATCGTAACTATCGCTATACGTTTGTATCTGAACGTTAAAGCGAGTAAGAATATCCGCCGGGAAGATTATAAACCCGTACTCGGCGTTTTGGTCGATCTCGGAAAGCCTTGCGGTAAAACGCATTCCTGCGTTGGCGTCCAGACGGACGTTTGCGCCGAGCATTTCAAAGGTCGAAGTTTGTTCTTCGGCGTACGCGGTCGACTCCTGCTTGGGCATAAACGCAAGCCCGAACGTCAAGCACAACGCAAATATAGCCGAAAGCGCGATCGAAATAATATTTCTCTTTAATGTCATAACGTTTTCCTCCTATCAACCGCTCGTCGAATCATTCCAAAAGGAATCGTCGTACGGATCGGGCATAACGGGATCGCTTGCCGCCAATAAAGTCACGTCGTCAAGGCGAATCAACTCTATCATCGGCTCAGAGAAAATGGTCTTTTTTACTATCATCTTTATTCCTCCCTTATTTTTACTTCAAGTTATTCTAAAGACATATATTAGCGGATAAAAACTTCTTATCCGAAGTTGGATTATGCGACGGTCGCCAAAAACAAACGGTGCCGTCGCAAAATAACCCACTTTTTACAATATTATTGTATTCCGTATCAGAACAGACTGACGTTGAGCGTCAAAGTGCCCGTACCCGTCGTGATAAAGAATATCTCGATGAGCGTTACGTCCGTCGCCGAAGTCTGATCGTTGGTGGTCGTCTTGAAGGAGTTGCTGTTGCTCGCTCCCGCGGCGACCGTCAGGTCGGGATATCCCCAGCCCGTACCCGTGTTGGTGGTTACTTTGTATTTTACCGTCACGGAAGCGTTCAAGTTGTTGACTACGCTGTACATTACGTTGGCGTAATCGTTCTTGTTCCAACCCGTAACTACGAAAGATACCGACTTATAATCGCTTTCCGCTACCGCTTTTTTGATGGTAACGGTGTTGCCGCTTACCGAATAGTAATCTTCCGCGCCTGCGGTTACGGTCATTGCGCCGAGCGCCGTGGATCCGCCGCCCGTGCCTTCGCTGCCGATAAGTTTGCCTTCAACGGTGAACGTGCCGCTCGAAGCGGTCGAACCGATGAAAAGTTCTATTGCCGTGACCGCGGTGGGAGCCGAATCGTTTTCCGTTCCGGTATAACCGGTATAAGTGTCCGTTCCGCCTGCCGCGATGGTCAGATCGGGATAGCCGTACTGCTCGCCCTTTGCGGTGACTACCTTATATTTTACGGTCAAGGTGCCGGTGGTGTTGTTTTTGACTTTAATGGAAACGTTCTGACCTTTCGCAAGCGTCCAACCGGAAAGATTCCAACCGACCGATTGATAGTCGTCAACGCTCGTAGCTCTCTTGACCGTTACGGTGTTACCGCTGACGCCAAAGCTCGATTCGGAGCCTGCAACTACCTTCAAAGCGCCGAGTATTGCGTCGGTCGTGCCGCTCTGTCCGCCGCCCTGGCTGCTACCGCCCGCGCCCGACAAGGAGGCGTTTACCGTGAACGTGCCGCTCGATGCGGTCGAGCCGATGAAAAGTTCTATCGAAGTGACCGAAGAAGGAGCCTGATTGTCGTAAGAACCGGTGTAAGCGCTATAAGTGTCGCTACCGCCCGCGGGAACGGACAAATCGGGATAACCGTAGTATTCCTGACCGTCGGCAACCACTTTATACTTCATGGCGATGGTGCCGGAAGTGTTGTTCTTGATGGTAATGGTAACGTTCTCGCCCTTGGCAAGCGTCCAGCCCGTGAGCGTCCAACCGATGGATTGATAATCGTCCAAACTCGTAGCTTTCTTGACAGTTACGGTGTTACCGCTTACGGCAAAGCTCGATTCCGAACCTGCGATCACCTTCAAGGCGCCGAGTATTGCGTCGGTCGTGCCGCTCGGGGTATCTCCGCCAGGAGTGTCGCCGCCCTGTTGCCCGCCGCCGCCTTGAGAGGCGCTTGCGGTGAAGGTAGCGACCTTTTGATACTGTTGACCGTTGAAAGTTACCGTATAAACGATGTTATACGTACCTTCGGCGCTCGCAACGAACGTTTGGTTGTTTACGGCTATCTCTCCGTTAGGACCGACTACTTTAACCGCAGCGGTCAAAACGTTGCCTTCGCTGTCGGTAGCCATTACCGACTGAACGAATACCGTATTGCCTACGTTTACGTTTTGATAGGTTGGAACCGCCCAGGCGTTCAGCTTGGCGTTTCCGCCGCTTTCCTGACTGCAACCCGCCAAAGCGAAGGTCATCGCCACGGCAAGCATGGTCAAAACGGCAATAAGTTTACTGAATTTTTTCATGGTTTTCCTCCAATTCAAACAGGCTCGGGGTTTACCTCTCGCCCTATTTTTTTCTTCGTTTTGTTTTCCCGACGTCCAAAACGCCGAGTTATTATTTTGAACGGTTATCGGTTAATTTACCTCTCCGCTCTATCATATATTTTGCCAAAAGGGCAAACGGGTTAAGTGTTTTTTGGCGATTTTTTCAAAAATCGCCAAGGGGTATACCCCTTGTTTGTCAAGCGTTTTGACCTGAAATTTCAAAGTTGTTTATTAAAAATCGAATACTTTGAAGAATGCCGATTTCTTATTATGGTTCTCGTCAAACAACGTCGGATACGCCTTGCCCGTGCCGTAGTAGGCAAACTGATTGCCGTCCAACCAGGAATAATCGTCCGCCACGTTCCAGAAGGTTACGCCCGTTATCGTGCCTTTATACTTTCTGAAAAGTTCAAACAACTTTCCGTAAAGATTTGCCTGCCCTTGCGGATCGGCGTTGCCGTAATTTTTGACGTCCAGTTCGGTTATCTGCACTTCCAGTCCGAGCGACGCAAAATCCTTTATCGCCGCTTCGACGTTGCCGATATACGTATCTTTAAGGTTGTAGTGGGCTTGCATTCCTACGCCGTCGATGGGCACCCCGTCGCGCTGTAACTCTCTGAGCATTTCCATTACCTTAGCGCGCTTGTTGGGATTATCCATGTTATAGTCGTTATAGAACAGTTTAATGTTGGGGTTTGCGTTTCTCGCGGCTCTGAAAGCCGTCTTGATAAAGTCTATCCCCGCAACGTCGTAGAAGGTGGAACGATACCTATTGTCGTCGCCGACGGCTTCGTTTACCACGTCCCAACAGTACACTTTATCTCCGTAGTGTCTGACTACGCGCGTGACGTACTGCTCTATCGCCGACAACAGTTGGTTTTTATCCCTTATCCCCGTTATCCAGCCGGGCGCGCCCTGATGCCATATAAGCGCGTGACCTCTCACCACCTTGCCCTGACTTCTGACGTAAGATATCATCGCGTCCGACTGACCGAAATAATCGTCCGTCGGGGAGTTAGGGGCAATGGTGTACATCTTCATTTCGTTTTCACAGGTGAAACTGTTGAAGTGCTTATCGAGATTGCCTTTATACCGGTCGATATGGTCTGCGCCGATGGCGTAACCTATCGGGAAGTATTCACTGTATTTTTGCCACATATAATCCACTTGTACGGGCGTGGACGAACTGTCCGACGCGCTTTGACTTGCGCTTTGGCTCGGCGAAGCCTGCTGGCTACCGCTCCCGCCCGATTGATTTTGAGATGAGTTTTTGTCGCTTTCGTCGGGCGCGCTTATTCCGCTCGACGCGCTCTGCCACGATTCCGATTGACTTTGACTGTCATCGTCCGAAGCCGACAGACTGCTTAGAAGATTGCCGTCGCTAAGATATTCCGAAAGGTAACACTTTTCAACGTATACCCTGCCCGAACATTCTTCGCGGTCAAACGTCATGTTTATTGAAACGCTTTCAAAAACGTCATACCCGTCTTGCTTGTAAGGGGAAAGGTTTACGCAGTATTCCATAGTCGTCTGAGTTAAAAACGCCGTCGCGTACAGCGTGGTTTTTATCCTCGGATCGCTCGACGAAAACAGCGATAGACCTATTAAAACCGTCGTATAATCGTCAGCCGACAAACCCAAACACAAATATTCGTGCGTGGATATCATATATCCGCATTCGGCTGTAATAACCGAATCCTCGCCGCCCGCTTTTTTATGAAAGTTTGCGACAACCTTGCCGTTGACAACGTTGCGATTGACGCTCGCCGAACCGCTCGCGACGAAATTTTTGATCGCTATGTCGGTCGATTGAGGTTTTACCCCGCCCAATGAACACGCCACGAGCAATATGGAAAACACGAGGAATATGCTTGTCGCGGCAAATAGTTTTTTCATCTTGCGGTATATCTCTTTCTTAACAAAGTATTTGCAATCGTTTGCACAATTAATTATAATACATTGTTACCGATATGTCAATACCTTTTGAAAAAATAATTTTATATTTTTTGCAATCGTTTGTTTTAGCCGTCAGAAGTTGAAAACCGTGTAAAACGCCTGTTTAGGCGATAGGGTCGCGTCGAATAAGAACGGGTGCGCCATATTATACACGCCGTGATCGAGCCAGGAATAATCGTCCGCTACGCCCCAGAATACTACCGCGCTTATGTAATCGGAATAATCCCTGTAGGCTCTGAAAGCTTCGCCGTAAAAACTTGCGAGCATGGCGTCGTTGTTGCCGTAGTTCTCCATGTCAAGTTCGGTGACCTGTATATCCAACGGGTGGCGCATGACCTCGCTCAATTTAACAATGGTCTTTATCGCCCTTTCGATGCTTTGGTAAATCTTGGAGTTGCCGCCTCTAAAATGTGACTGTATACCTATGCCGTCCACGGGAGCTCCCTCTTCCAAAAGCCTTGCGACCAGGTTGATAACGCCCCTTAACTTTTGAATTTCCGAACAGATGTTGTAATCGTTGTAAAACAGTTTTACTTTGCTATCCGCGCGGCGCGCCGCTTTGAAAGCCGTAACTATATAGTCAAGCCCCGCAACCGAGTAAAACTGACTTCTTAATTGATTGCAGCCGTCGTCGTTGGTGCCGAGCGCAAGGCAGGCGTTCGGGGACAGTTTACCGCCGCCGAAGTTATCGCTTACCGCTTCGTTGACTACGTCCCAAGCGTATATGACGTCGCCGAACTTTTCCGAAAAATGCTTTACGACCGTGTAGCAATAGGTGTCGATCATATCGAGAAGCAATTCTTTATCCTTGCAAGTCGCTATCCAGTCGGGCGCTTCCTGATACCATATAAGCGCGTGTCCGCGAATGGTCTTACCTTTAGAGCGCATGTAAACAAGCATTTCGTCTGCCTTGGAAAAATCATAGGTGGAAACGTCCTTATAGTTAAAACCTACGTTCTCGTTGGACGCGATGGTGTACATCTTCATTTCGTTTTCACAGGTAAAACTATTGAAGTGCCCTTCGATGGGCTTATACGCGTCGTATCTTTCGTACCCGGCGGTCATGCCTATCTTAAAGCAATCCGAATACTTTTGATATAGCCTGCTCTCCAAAGGTATGGGAGAATCGTCCACGACTTCGTAATCGGGAACGGACGGTAAAGGCTGTTCGCCTCCCGTGGAAGAATCCCATCCGTCGTCTAAAAACGGATCGTCTATGTACGGATCGTCGTTTCCGCCGCCTTGACTTGAAGAGTTCCCGCCGCTTGAAGAATTCCCACCGCCTTGACTTGAAGAATTCCCGCCGCTTGAAGAGTTCCCGCCGTTACCGGAAGAATCTCCGCCCGAATAACCGTTTTCGTTCTCGTTTTTCAAAATATTGCTCGTCTGAACGTATTCGGTAAGACAAACGTCCTCGACGGTTATCCGATTGCCCGCGGCAGAATACACCACGACTATCTCCACCTTTTTCAGCCTTTGATTAACGTTCAGGCAAATGGTCGCGCTTGAAGGCTGTGAGGACGAATTATAGTCGGAAACAAAAGCGTTTTGATTGTTTTCGTAGTATAGTTTAATTTTAAGCGTCGCAAAATCGCTTGATTTACAAGTGAAATTTATATAGTAAAAGTTAGCGGGTTGGTTTTTTACGTCGGTATAAAACCCGTCCGAGTTGCCGTTCAGCGGCTGATCGACCGTCACGTTTGCACCGCCTTGAATGACGGAAAGCGTTAATTTCGGCGATAAAACCGTCCAATCGGAAAGATAAACGCGCTCCGACTGCGCTATAGGCGTAACGTTCGTTTGTTCTTGCGTACACCCCGCAAGACAAATGCAAACGACCAAAATCGTCGAAGTTATCACCGATATTAGTTTTTTATAGTAGGTTTTGCTCATAATTATCTCGTTTTCTGTAATTCATTATTAGCCTTGCAATCGTTTGCAACGTTTATTCAATATAAATTTATCATATCGAGCCCGAGTTGTCAATACCCTTTTGCAAAAAAATATTTCAAAACAATGGCTTGCCCGATCGGCAATTTCCCTTTCATATTATATAATATGTAACTCATTTCCGTCAAAAATACAAAAAAAAGAGTCTTCGGGATTTGCTGCTGCCAGGCCGCAAATATAATATACACGAACGGAGTTTTATTTCAATACCACATCGGCAGAAGCCTATTTCAGAACCACCGGACTATCCGGTGGTTTTCGTTATAGTAAATAAAAAAGAGTAAGACTGCATATCTTACTCTTTTTTACGCACTGTTAGCTAGTTTGGAAAGCAATATTTTCCCAAAATAAAACAAACTCTCGTTTTCGGCTTGTCTCCCGTTTTACATTTTGCAACATCTTTTTATGATTATATCAATTTCATCTGTTTCATTATCCCTTGACAATTATTTCTAATCTCTTCCTTCACTTTTCCTAAATCACTACACGTCAGCAAGGGAATTAAGTCGTTTATTTCCTCTATGCTTTTATCCCACCATTTGAAACAGAGCAACAGATCGATCAATTCGTCGTCAAATCTTTTTCTAACTATTCTTGCAGGATTTCCGATTACGATTGTATACGGCTCCAC
>JAFVDA010000088.1 GCA_017478765.1 Clostridia bacterium | reverse complement strand
CCGAAAACAATACGGTAGCCGAACTGGGCGTTGCAACTAAAGCGCTCAATAACGGTAAGGGCGCGGATATAGTCGTTTCTTGCGGCAATAACATAGACAGCACGAACGGCGCTAACATGACTATTGCCGACAAAAAGACCATTGACAAAACTTTGCTCGGCATTACTTCCGATAGATACGTCGCTCTCATAAACGAAAACGGAATAACTTCTTACGTTTACGAAAACTGCTTTAACGTTACTACCGAAGAAGTCGTTCAACCCGAGTAATAAATTATTCTATAAATAATCTGAAAAAGAAACACGATAAAATGAAAAAAATAATTACATCGCTTTTAGCGTTTATTTTAAGCATTTCATCCGTTTTCGTCTTAACGTCGTGCGCGGCGATCAAGGGCATGGAAGAAGAGTTCAACGTAGTCTTCATCCACGAAGGAAAGATCGTCGCGAGCGACACGGTTACTCAATTCAAAAACACGCTCACACCTGAAATAGACGAAGCGTATATCCCCGACGGCTATAAGTTTTTCGGCTGGACGGCGTATTCCATGAATGAAATAGACCCCGCCTCCCCCGAGTTTAAGACGACTTTTATCGGTGGCGGAAAGATGCTTCACTATCGCGACGTCAAAGGTCACGAATCCAACCGCACGGTGGTCATGAACGCATTGATACTCGACAAGAACGCCGTTCCCAAAGAATATCATTACGTAGTCATCGCCTGGTACGACAAGACTACGACTTCCGGCATGAGTCAGTCGCAAATAGATACCATGCAAACTAAACTTACGCAGTATCTTAAGTCAAACGGCGTGAGCGACGGAGATATCGCTACCATAGTCGTTCGCGGCTACACGGGTAACGTAGGTCAGTCGTGCGGGCAAATAATGTCCGACGACGACGTGGATATAATGCTCGGCTGGGGCTCTGCCGACAACGTAGTCGAAACGGGCGGAATGAAGGAAACTTCCTTGCTTGAAAGCGTTTCCATTTCGTTTACCTATAACGGCGCGACCAAGACGAGGCACGTTCATCGCCTTACCGATACGCCCGCAAGCTTGCTCGTCACGCAATGGCTCACGAGCGCGGAATGTGTCGAGATATTCAATTCGTAGGATAAAGGAGTGACCATATGTTAAGAAGAAATCTTACGACCGCTCAGGTCATCGAATACGTTTTCACCTTTATCTACGCCGTAGTGACCGCAATGTTTTATTCGGTCGGCGACGGACTATATTGGCTGTTTTTAGTTCTCGGGCTTATAACTCTATGTTTGGGGCTGTACACGCAATCGATAAAAACAAGCGTTACGCTCGACTCGTTCGGCGCAAAAGATAAAATTGCGCTAATCGTCGTGACCGCCTTATCGGTCATAGCATTCCCGGCGTGCCTGTTTAATCTTTTTGCGCTATTAGATAACCAAAACGACAAGTACGTTTTGACCGTCAACCCCGAATACAGCCAAGCGGAAAAGCCCGATAGACCTTGGTACAAAAAAGCGGCGTTTATCGTCGGCGTGGTCGCCCTTTCGCTTATAATCGTCTGTTCGCTGGTCGGTCAGGCGTTTGAAACGAGCGGCTGGCAGGTGTCAGTCAAGGATTATTCGCTCACAAAAGAGCAAACCGATATATATAATAAAGGTCAGGATTTGAACGGCACGTCCTACACGATTGACGATCCTACCGTTTCGGTATCGTACACCGTATACAAGCCCAATTACGCTTCGGCGACCAACCAACTGCCCGCGGTGTTCGTAGTTCCCGGATTCACGAGAACCAAAGCCACCATGAGCCAGTACGCCATAGAACTTTCAAGGCGGGGCGCGGTGGTGTTCGTCATTGACCCCGGCAGCCAAGGCAACACGACCTACGGCGGTTACGAATACGACGACGCGACCGAAAGCTACGTCTTGGACGAAAACGGCAACAAAACGCAAAATTCCTATTCGGTAGCGCGCAGCGGCATGGGTTATCTCTTGCAATACGTTTTCAACGACGTTGACGACTTCGACTATATCGACCGCGACCGTATAGGGCTCGTAGGTCACAGCGCGGGCGGCGGCGACTCGGCAAAACTCGCAGCCGACTTTGCCGGCGAAAATTATGAAGATTCTATCGTAAAAGCGCTGTATATCTCCGGTTATATCAAGACTTCGGCGGCAAACGTATTCTATAAACTGCATTGCAACGCGGCTTTATCTTACGCCAAGTACGACGAAGGCTCCTTCCGCTATCAGGACGAAAACCAAGCCTACGAAGTCATAGCCAAAAGGTTTATAAACGAAGTTGATTCCAAGACCATCCCATCGAACGGCACGTTCGATAAATTCATCGAAGATCAGGGTTACGGCGACTTTTCCGAAGGCACCTACCGCATAATACACCACGAGGACATTAACCACTGCTTCGAGATGTACGACGGGCAGTCCATCGCCAACACGACGGCGTTTTTCACCGCCGCGTTAAGTATGGATACCGAGATCGCCGACGCCGAACAGGTTTGGTTCGGACAGGAAATATCCAACGGCTTGGCGCTCGTTGCGGCGTTCGCGCTCGTAATTGCGCTCGCGTTTATGATAGTCGAATACGTTCCGTTTATGAAGTCGCTCGCCGCGGCAGGAAACATTCGCCTTGCAAACGAGCGAGCCATTCGCGAAAGGTACACTTCCGACGCTTATGAGAGAAGTTTATCCGACAAGCCCATGGAAAGGCGCAGTTTTGCAAAGCGGCTCATCTTCTGGCTGCCGACCATACTGACGGCGATAATCGCCTGCCTTGACTACATTCCGCTCGCAAGATGGTCGATGGATCTATTCCCCGACGCGGCGGGCAACGTGTACACCTTCGTCTTCCCCGCAAGAATGATGAACGCGGTGTTTTTATGGGCGCTCGTCAACGGCGCGGTAGGGCTTATCGTATGGGCGCTAACCACCGTTTGCGAAAACTTATACTATATTATCCGCTCCGCCAAAACGGGTGAACCGAACAGGGCAGACTGGTCTAAATTCCAAGGCTTAGCCGTAAAACCATTAGATCTACTTAAGTCGATAGGGCTTGCGATAGTCTTGTTCCTCGTGTTTTACGGGCTCGACGGACTTATGTACGCAATAACCCATCAGGACTGGAGATTTATGCTTATCTCCGCTTCGCCCTTGAATTTTAGATTTTTCGTAACCTGGCTTATATACCTTGCGGGATTTTACGTGTTCTACCTTTCAAACTCGGTGAGAGTCAATTTGGGTGTCGCCCGCGAAGGCTACAAGGAATGGCAGGTCATGCTCATCGGCGGACTGGCTAACTCGCTCGGACTGGTGTTTATACTCATCATCAACTATTACGTTTACTTCAAGACGGGCACGGTATTTTACGGCTATTACAGCCCGACCGACTATTCCGAAATGTGGTTATACGTCAATATGGTGTTCGGGCTTATCCCCATGATGTTTATCCTTCCCGTATTCAACCGCTTAATGTACAAAAAGACGGGCAACGTCTACGGCGGTTCGCTACTATGGTGTATGATATTCATTATGATGAGTTTATCGGCTTCGATATCTTTCATACCGATGTAAAAGTAATTCACGGGAAATGTTTTTCAAAACATTTCCCGTGATAACTATGTAAAAGTGGAAAGTTGCCTTTCTGAGAGTGGAGTGTGGAGAGTGGAGAGTGGAAATGCGGATACAAAAATTATATGATAATATGTTTGTTTTATATCCAACTTTTGAACTAAACACTATACTTACTCAAACAAAGACAACGTCAGTAAATTATCAAAGTTGATGTTTTTTAGAAAAGTTTATTCTTGCGACAGCATATATAATATGCCCGACCGCAACTCCACTTTCCACTTTCAACTTTCCACATTAAAAGGCCGGTCGCTATTAAAAAGCGATCAGCCTTTTTTACGTGAAGTTTTAACTTAAAAAGTCGGCTATATGTCGATAAACGGCGAAAAATCAAAAAATCACTCTTCGTAGCCGTTGGGGTTTTTGAGTTGCCAGTTGAGCGCGTCGCGGCACATATCGTCGAGCGAGCGAGTAGCCTTGAAGCCCAGGAGTTTTTCCGCCAAATCCGTGCTTGCGTAACATTCGGGAATATCCCCTGCGCGCCTCGGAACGATTTTATACGGAATGGGTTTGCCGAGCGCCTTGGAAAACGCGTTGACCATTTCAAGCACGCTGTACCCCGTGCCCGTGCCAAGATTGACGATCAAAAGTCCGCAATCGGTAAATAACTTGTCAAGCGCCAAAACGTGACCTACCGCAAGGTCGCAAACGTGAATATAGTCGCGAACGCCCGTGCCGTCCTTGGTGGGATAGTCTCCGCCGAAAACGTTGAGATAGGGCAGTTTGCCTACGGCAACTTTGGTTATGTACGGGCAAAGGTTGTTGGGTATTCCGTTGGGATCTTCGCCGATAAGCCCGCTCTCGTGCGCGCCGACTGGGTTAAAATATCTCAAAATACCTATATTCCAACTGTTGTCAGACTTATAAAGGTCTTTGAGAATATATTCGATGAACAGTTTTGTGCTGCCGTACGGGTTGGTGGTGGACAAAGGAAAATCTTCTGTGATCGGCACCGTATGCGGGTTGCCGTAAACGGTTGCGGAAGAAGAGAATACAAGATTTTTGCAGCCGAACTCACGCATGACTTCGACGAGCGTTATCAAACCGCCGATATTGCAGTCATAATACTCTATCGGCTTTTGCACCGACTCGCCCACGGCTTTGAGCCCTGCGAAGTTAATGACCGCGTCGATCTTGTTTTCGTCAAAAATCTTGGTCAAAACAGCCTTATCGCGAATGTCGCCAAGATAAAACTTGACCTTTTTGCCGGTTATTTGTTCAACGCGATCGAGCGCGACCGTCTTACTGTTGGATAAATTATCGATAACGACGACGCCGTAACCGTAATTAAGCAGTTCCACCAAAGTGTGGCTGCCGATGTATCCGGCGCCACCCGTCACCAAAACGTTTTTCATATATTAATCTCCTGAACTTAAAAAAAATCGAGTAAATTATTTTTCCTTATAATAAAGCCTGCAATGGCAATAGCCCTCGAACTCGGGGTCTTTTATCTGATTGCGGAATTCCTCGCACATACACTTGTATTCGGGGAGTTTGCCTACCCTGCAAGGGCAATATCCGTCCTTTTCTTCCAGACCTTTTTTGATAAGGTCGACTATCTCTTTATCTTCGTTAAACCTGATTTTCATAAAAACCCTTTCCCCCTTTCGAATATTATTGTACCAAACGGCGGCGGTTTAGTCAATAATATATATAAACGAAATCGCGCAAATTGTTTTTTTCTTTGCGGTTTGGATTGTATTTTTTCGGTATTACCGCTTATCATTTGTCGGCTTTTTCAAAAAAAACTGGCGGTTTAGGGGCTTTATGCTCGGGTAAGACGCCAAAATTTTGAAAAAACATTGACAAAATCGCGCGTATAATATAAAATAAACCTTGAATATAATATTATTTACGGAGATATTTATGAAACCCGTCGATGAATTTTTCGGTTGCAAAGTATTTAACGATACTGTCATGAAACAAATGCTTCCCGAAGACGTATATCAAAGTTTGAAACGCACGGTGGAGTTAGGCGAAAAACTATCCTTAAAGACCGCCGACGTTATTGCCGAAAAGATGAAAGAGTGGGCTATTTCTTTGGGCGCCACTCACTTTACGCACTGGTTCCAGCCCATGACCGGCATCACCGCCGAAAAGCACGATAGTTTTATTCAACCCTCAAAAGACGGCGGGATCATAATGGCATTCAGCGGAAAAAACCTTATCAAAGGCGAATCGGACGCGTCGAGTTTCCCTTCCGGGGGACTTAGAGCCACGTTTGAAGCAAGGGGCTACACCGCTTGGGATCCGACATCTTACGCTTTTGTCAAAGACGGAACTCTATATATCCCCACCTGCTTTTGCTCGTTCGACGGCAGTTCTTTGGATAAAAAGACGCCGCTTCTTCGCTCCATCGAAGCCATCGACAAGCAGGCAAAGAGAATTTTGAAGGCGTTCGGGCTTGGCGACGTCAAAAAGGTCACCGTCAACGTCGGTTGCGAGCAGGAATACTTCTTGATCGACAAAAAAATAGCCGAATTGCGCCCCGACATCACCCTTTGCGGAAGAACGCTTTTAGGCTATAAGCCGCCCAAAGGTCAGGAAATGGACGACCACTATTACGGCGCGATAAACTATCGTATTGCCGAATACATGCGCGCGCTCGACCATTCGCTTTGGGAACACGGCGTTTACGCCAAAACAAAGCACAACGAAGTCGCCCCCGCCCAGCACGAACTTGCGCCCGTGTTTACGGACGCGAATACTGCCACCGACCAAAACCAACTTACGATGGACTATATGAAGTCCATCGCCATTCGCCACGATATGGTGTGCCTGCTTCACGAAAAGCCTTTCAGCGCGGTCAACGGAAGCGGCAAGCACAATAACTGGTCGCTTTCCACCGATACGGGCGTAAACCTTTTGGACCCCGGCAAGAATCCGCGTGACAACGCTCTGTTTTTGCTGTTTTTGGTCGCGGTAATTTCCGCCGTGGACGAATATCAGGATATACTGAGAGCGTCGGTAGCGAGCGCGAGCAACGACCACCGTTTAGGCTCAAACGAAGCGCCGCCCGCTATAATATCCATCTTTTTAGGCGAAGAACTCACGCACATTCTTGACTGTTTTGAAACGGGTGAGACCTTCGTGCAGGACGTCAAGCAAAAAATGCAGTTCGGAATACACACCGCGCCGTCGTTTACGCGCGACTCGACCGACAGAAACAGAACTTCGCCCTTTGCTTTCACCGGCAACAAGTTCGAGTTCAGAATGGTCGGCTCGTCCGCGTCGGTCGCGGGACCGAATATAGTTCTCAACACGGCTGTAGCGGAAATACTTTCGCGCTTTGCCGATAAGTTGGCGGACGCCGACGACTTCAACACCGCGGTCAACACGCTCATTCGCGAAGGTTACGCAAACCATAAGCGCATAATCTTCAACGGCAACAACTACTCCGCCGAATGGGAAGAAGAAGCCAAAAAAAGAGGGCTTCTTAACCTTAAAACGGCGGTGGACGCCATTCCTTCGTACGTTGCGCCCAAGAACGTTGAAACGTTTATCAAGCACGGCGTGTTCAACAACGCGGAACTTTTGTCCCGTTGCGACATCCTGCTCGAAAACTATTATACGACGGTCAACATCGAGTGTCTGACGCTCAAAAATATGCTGAATAATTACGTTATTCCCGCTTGCTTCAAGTTTGAAAAGCAGCTTGCCGAACTTATCGCGGCGAAAACGCAGATAGACGTCGATCGCGAAGAAGAATTAAAGTATTTAAGTTTTGTGACGGACGGCGCTAAAAAACTTATCGCAAGCGTCAAGAAGATGGACGAACTTTTAGTAAAAGTATCCCCCCTGCCCGTTTACGAAAAGACTAAAGCCTATCGCGACCTTATTCTTCCCGCAATGGACGACGCAAGAAAAACTTCCGACGAACTTGAAGCCGTCTTCCCGAAAGACCAATGGCCATTCCCGTCGTACACCGACATACTGTATAGCGTAAAATAATTTTCAGGTACTTAAACTATATGCAACTCAAACAAAAAAAGTTGATAGACTGGCAAAAAACCGGCTTCAACTTAAAACTTATAATAAACGATAATCTCAACCTACGCAGGTACGTCTGCTATTATTTAAGACAGCAAAACGGCTTATGCGCGGACAACTGCGACGAGTGCAAATTCAAAATGGATTCAAGCATCAGCCGAGCCGAACTTGCGGAAGTGTTCGGCGTGTCGGAGAGCGTGGTCTACAACTGGGAAACGGGCAAAACGCCCATCTCTATAGAAGATCTTTTATTCTTTTGCGACGTAGCGCATCTTTCTCTCGACGACGTTTTGGTCTATTGCTGACGGCTTTTTGCTCCTTAGAGCGGCAAAACTCGTATAATTTACGAGAATGTATTACGATATTATAAAAACCCGTAATTGTTTGCGGGTTTTTTTGTTGCCCTCATAGGCTCTATTGTAGTATCATATATTCGTGAAGAAAAAAGCAAACTATGGAGGTTAATAATTATGACTGCTTTGATCCTATCAATTATTTTACTTGCCGTCGGCATAGTCGCAGGCGTCGTGCTCGGCAAAAATCACAACGTATTAAAAGGCGGCGTTCAAGTCAAAAAACTTGCGTTTGCGCCCGTCGTTTTAGGCGCTGTATTGGGCTTAGGCGTTCTCGCCACGTCGATGATAGCAACCGTACCCACGGGGCACACGGGCGTCGTGACCGTATTCGGCAAGGTCGAAGACCAAGTGCTTGACGCAGGTTTCCACGTTAAAGCGCCTTGGAAGGAGGTCATCAACATGGACAATCGAGTTCAAAAAGCCACGATCGATCTTCAATGCTTCTCGTCGGACATTCAGGAAGTCGAGTGCAAGTATACTTTGAACTATCAGATCAAAAAGTCCAACGCGCAGGAGATCTACAAAACTGTCGGTATCGACTATTACGACACGGTCATCACCCCTAACGTCGCCGAAAGCGTAAAGACCATTATGGCGCACTACACGGCTGAAAACCTTATCGGTAACCGTGACGAACTCGCCGCAAACATCGAAGAGCTTCTCGGCACGCAACTGGAACGTTACGATATCGAAGTCGTTTCGACCGCGATAGAAGATATGGACTTCACCGCCGAATTTACCGCCGCCGTCGAAGCCAAACAGGTCGCCGTTCAAAACAAATTGAGAGCGCAGACCGAACAGGAACAAAAGACTATGGAGGCAACCCAAGCCGCCGAAAGAGCCAAGATCGAAGCCGAAGCCCAAGCCGAAATAGCAAGGATACAAGCCCAAGGCGAGTACGAAGCCGTTAAGATAGCCGCGGACAGCGCCGAATATCAAGGCAAAAAGGACGCCGCCATCACTCTTCAAAAATTAGCGTCCTTAAACGGCTGGACCATCGTTACCGATGAAGAAGGCTTAAATAAACTGTATAAAGCCGACGGCTCGGAAGTCACCGCCGAAGAACTCAAAGAAGGCACGCAAAAACTTATTCAGTACTACTACGTCGAACAATGGAACGGCATTTTGCCCGAAACCTACGTCGGCGACGGCAGCGCTTCAACGATTATTCTCGGAAAAGACTAAAATAAAAGTGGAGAGTGGAAAGTGGAAAGTGGAAATATGGATATGAAAATTATATGATAATTTGTTTAATCCATATACTGCTTTTCAAATAAAAACAACTCTAATTTTACGTCACGATAATAAACGGCGACAACCCGATTTATCTTTGGGTTATCGCCGTTTTATTGTTATAGAAATGTTAATTCACGAAAAATGTTTTTCAAACATTTTTCCGTGAGAACTGTTGGTCGGAGCGACTTTACGCGCGAAATCAATCCGCGCTATCGCTCTCGGCT
>JAFVDA010000087.1 GCA_017478765.1 Clostridia bacterium | reverse complement strand
TTTAACTCCGCCGTATACCTTATGCTCGGCGCAAATATCGGAGCGACCGTATCTGTTCTCGCATTCGCGCGCAAAAAGGGCGTTTACGCCCGACAAACGGCGCTATTCAATACGCTGTTCAATACCTTTGGCGCGATCTTATTTTTCATCGTGAATGTTTTATTTTCTCAAGCGGTGCAGTCGCTTTTTTTATCCACTTCGGAAAACGTCGGCAGGGCGATAGCCAACTTTCACACCTTTTTTAATCTTATTTCAGCCGTAATAACGCTACCCGCTCTGTCGCCTATATCAAAACTTACGGCGCGACTTGAAAGGGCTTGGAGTCAAACGGGCGTCGGGCTCAAAACGGATAAACGCGCAAAAAAGAGAGTAGTTGCGGCAAAATAGGAAAAAAACGCCAAAAAACGGTGACAAAAAGTTTTTACGTTTTACAATACGTTTGACAATTGACGATTTTTGATATAATATATATTGTGGAAAGAAAGGGGCGAACGCAAAACCCCGCTCGCGCCGATAAACGGCTGATCTCGTCGGATACCCGTCGAAATAGCCGACGGTTTTCGGCGAACAAATCAAAAAATAATTGTCAGGAGATACATTATGAACAAAAAATCTATCGTAGACGTAAACGTCACGGGAAAGAAATGTCTTGTCAGAGTGGACTTTAACGTTCCTATGCAGGACGGCGTTATTACCGACGAGACGCGTATCAACGGTGCTCTCCCCACTATCAAATATCTTTTGGAACAAAAAGCCAAAGTTATTTTGTGCTCGCACCTCGGTAAGCCTCACAACGTTTTGGACGCTCAATTAAAACTCAACAAAAAGGAAAAGGCGAAGGTCGAAGCTCTTCCCGAAGAAGAACGCCAAGCCGCTACCGAAGAGTATCTTGCAAAAGCAAAAAAGGACGCTAAAAAGTTTACTCTCGCGCCCGTTGCCAAAAGACTTGCCGAACTTCTCCCCGGCGTAAACGTTTACTTTGCCACCGACACGGTCGGCGAAGACGCCGCCGCTAAAGTCGCCGCGTTAAAGGACGGCGAAGTGCTCCTTCTCGAAAACACCCGTTTCAACGCGGGCGAAGAAAAACGTGACGAAGAGTTCTGCCGTAAACTTGCCGCTTTTGCCGAAGTTTACGTCAACGACGCATTCGGAACGGCTCACCGTTCGCACGCTTCCACCGCCGCTATCGTTGAATACGGTTTTGTTAAAACCGCCGTTTGCGGCTTCCTTATCGAAAAGGAATTGTCCGTTATGGCAGACGCTTTGGAAAACCCCGTTCGTCCCTTCGTTGCGGTACTCGGCGGAGCCAAAGTAGCCGACAAACTCAACGTTATTTCCAACCTGCTCGAAAAGTGCGATTCGCTCATTATCGGCGGCGGAATGTCCTATACCTTCCTCAAAGCCATGGGCAAGGAAGTCGGTACTTCTTTGGTTGACGACAGCAAACTCGACTACTGCCGCGACATGCTTGAAAAGGCTGAAAAGCTCGGCAAAAAGATCTATCTCCCTGTCGACGCGGTCATCACCAAGAACTTCCCCGATCCTATCGACGCTCCCGTCGAAGTTTGCACCGTCGATATCGACGATATGCCTGCCGATATGATGGGGCTCGATATGGGCGCGAAGACCATCGCAACTTACGCCCAAGTCGTCAAGAACGCAAAGACGGTCATCTGGAACGGACCTATGGGCGTATTTGAAAACCCCATTTTCGCAGTAGGCACCAAGGCTATGGCTGAAGCGCTTGCCGAAACCGACGCGACCACCATTATCGGCGGCGGCGATTCGGCTGCTGCGGTAACTCAAATGGGTTATGCGAATAAGGTCACGCACATTTCTACCGGCGGCGGCGCTTCGCTCGAACTGTTTGAAGGCAAGAAGCTCCCCGGTATCGAATGTCTTAACGATAAAAACTGATCGAATATCATTACATAATTTTACGAGGTGAATTTACTATGAGAAAACCTATTATCGCAGGTAACTGGAAGATGAATAAGACCATGGCTGAAACAAAAGCCATGATCGCCGAACTTGCTCCTATGGTCGAAGGCGCCGAGTGCGACGTCGTACTTTGCGTACCTTACACCGATATCGCAACCGCTAAAAAAGCTGCGAGAGGCACGGCTATCAAGATCGGCGCAGAGAACGTTCACTGGGCTGAAAAAGGCGCTTTCACGGGTGAAGTGTCCGCGCAAATGCTCAAAGAACTCAAAGTCGATTACGTTATCATCGGTCATAGCGAGAGAAGACAATACTTCGGCGAAACCGATCAAACGGTCAATATGCGTACCCAAGCGGCGCTTGCCGCCAAACTCAAACCCATCGTTTGCGTAGGCGAGACCGAACAGGAAAGAGAATCCGGAAAGACCGAAGAAGTTTTGTACAGACAGTTGACCGAAGGTTTGAAGGGCTTCAAGTCCAAGGACTTCGATAAGATAGTCGTTGCTTACGAACCCGTTTGGGCTATCGGCACGGGCAAGACGGCTACCGCTAACGACGCCAACGAGACCATCGCTTATATAAGAAGCGTACTCAACAAGAAGTTCCGCGGCGTAGGCGAAAAGGTAAGGATACAGTACGGCGGCTCCATGAACACCAAGAACTGCAAGGAACTTATGGCTATGCCTGAGATAGACGGCGGTCTTATCGGCGGCGCTTCCTTGAAGGCTCAGGATTTCAGCCAAATCGTAAACTACAATAAATAATAACGGCATAAAATTCCGCTAAGCATTTAGCGGAATTTTTATGGAGGCAATATGAAAGATATGAATACGCGCCCCGTATGTTTGTTCATTATGGACGGTTACGGTCTGCGCGACTCGGCTGACGGCAACGCCATCAAGATTGCCGACGCAGGCGTTATCGCGTCGCTTGCGAAAAAATACCCTTCCACCGAGCTACAGGCAAGCGGAATGTTCGTCGGGCTTCCCGACGGGCAAATGGGTAACCGCGAAGTCGGGCACCTCAATATAGGCGCGGGGAGAGTCGTTTATCAGGAATTGACGAGAATCACCAAAGCCATTTCCGACGGTGACTTTTTCGAGAACGAAGAACTGCTCGGCGCAGTTGAGAACGCCACCAAAAACGGCAAGAAGTTGCACCTTTACGGCTTGACTTCGAGCGGCGGCGTACACAGCCACATCGAACACCTTTTCGGCTTGCTCGAACTTTGCAAGAGAAAGGGCGTAAAGGACGTTTTCGTCCACTGCTTTATGGACGGAAGAGACGTTTCTCCCACCAGCGGCGTGGACTTTATCAGCCAACTTGAAAGCAAGATGAAAACTTTGGGCGTCGGAAAGATCGCTTCCATCGCGGGTAGATATTACGCAATGGACAGAGATAACCGTTGGGACAGAGTGGAAAAGGCTTACGACAGCCTGACTTTGGGCAACGGCACGCTCGCTATGGACGCCGTCACCGCCATGAAGGACAGTTATGCTCAAGGCGTGACCGACGAGTTCGTTCTGCCCACCAACATTGTTGAAAACGGCAAACCCTTGGGGCTTATCGAAAAAGGCGATTCCATAATCTTCTTTAACTTCCGCCCCGACAGAGCAAGGGAGATAACCCGCGCGTTCACCGAACCCGATTTTTCGGGATTTGAAAGAAAGACCGGCTATCTTGCGCCCTATTACGTTTGCTTTACGCAGTACGACGCAACCTTCAAAAACGTTTCAATAGCGTTCAAGCCGCAAAAACTTACCAACACGCTCGGTCAGTTTTTGGCGCAAAAGGGCTATACTCAACTGCGTATCGCCGAAACGGAAAAGTACGCGCACGTCACGTTCTTCTTTAACGGCGGCGTGGAACAACCCAACGAGAACGAGTATAGAGATCTTATCGCTTCCCCTAAGGTGGCTACTTACGACCTTCAACCCGAGATGAGCGCTTTGGAAGTTACCGATAAACTCTTGGAAGAGATCGCGAGCGACAAGTTCGACGTTATCATTCTTAACTTCGCCAACTGCGACATGGTCGGACACACCGGCGTTCTCGAAGCGGCGGTCAAAGCCGTACAGACGGTGGAAAACTGCATGAAGCGCTTGGTCGACGCAGTTTTGGCTAAAGGCGGTTCGGCTATCATTACCGCCGACCACGGCAACGCCGACCAGATGTTTGCCGAAAACGGCGGAGCGTTCACCCAACACACGACCAACCCCGTTCCCTGCATTCTGGTGAGCGAACAGTTCAAGAACGTCAAACCCCGTTCTGGCGGAGCGCTTTGCGACCTTGCTCCCACGCTTTTGGAACTTATGGGCGAAGAAAAACCCGCCGAGATGACGGGCGAATCGCTTATAGAAAAACAGTAACTGACGCGATAAAGGTCAGGCGTTTTCGACCGTAATCGAATAAAATAATAAAATTACGGCAAAATGCTTGCAAAGTCATCGTCGTTGTGTTACAATATCAACGCATTAAAACTAAAAGGGTAAATGATTATGTTGCAAAATATTTTAGCGGCAATGAATATGCCGTACGGATTGTATATAGCGCTTTCGCTCGTTTGCGTTATCGGCGCTGCCTTGTGCGCGCTCGCGCTCATCGTAGCCGTTTTGATCCAACCCAGTAACTCCAACGGCATCAGCGCGTTGGGCGGTAATGCGGATACTTTCTATAATAAGAGCAAAGGTAGATCGCTCGCAAGCACCATGAAACTGGTCACCTATATTTGTATGGGGCTTATGGCGCTGTTTATGATCGGCTTCTATCTCTTGGTTTTGTTCGCTTGATTTTTAGAAATAGTAATTTCGGCTACCGTTTTCGGTAGCCGTTTTTCTCTTTTTGTAAGGTCTTTTTTTTATGGCATATTTGAGTGAAAGTAAAGTGATTTCCGACTTTTTAAGCGGAAAATTGCAGGGTAAGAGTTTTACGTTTATCTGCAGGTTTTACGCCGAGAAAAAGTTTCCGAGATTTTTGGTCGAAAGCACGATCGACCGACTGGTCGGTAACGGAAAACTCAATAAACGCGACGGGCTGTTCTATTTGTCGGAAGCGCCGATAAAAGTTGCCAAGCCTTCGACCGCAAAGAAGGTCGAAGGGGTTTTGCGCTGCAACGAAAGGGGCTTCGGGTTCGTAGCCGTTCAGGGAGATAGGGAATACTTTATCCCCGCAAAAAATATGGGGCAGGCGCTCAACGGCGACAGGGTGGAGATAGTTTTGCTCGGCGGAAGAGAGGGCGACCTTGCCGAGATAACCAAGGTCGTCGAGCGCGGAAAAACCAAACTTGTCGGTAGATTGTTTTCCGAAGGCGGACTACGTTACGTTCGCCCCGACGATAGGGCGTATTTTTCGGATATTTTTATCAAGGACTGCGAGATAGCCGACGGCGTTAAGGTGCTTACGGAACTTATAAGGTTCCCCAAAAACCGTTGTCCCGAAGGGAGAATATTGACTATCATCGGCGACGGCTACACGCTCGAAACGGAAGAGCAGTCTTTGATTTTGGAAAGCGGTATCCCTACGGAATTTTCTGAAGCAGTACAAGCCGAACTGCCGTTTATAGCCGAAACAATAGGAAAAAGCGACTTACGGACAAGAGCCGATCTTCGCGATTTACTTATTTTTACCATAGACGGCGACTCCGCAAAGGACTTTGACGACGCCGTATCTTTGACGTTCGACGGCGAATATTACCAACTTGGCGTGCATATCGCAGACGTCAGTCATTATATCAAAAGCGGCTCGGCGCTCGATGCGAGCGCTTACGAGCGTGGAACGAGCGTATATTTGCCTGATAAGGTGGTTCCTATGCTGCCGTTCGTCCTGTCGGACGGGATTTGTTCGCTTCGGGAAGGAGAGGACAGGTTGACCGTCACCGTTTGGATAAAGTTCGACGCTTTCGGCGTGCCTATCGAAAAGGATTTTACCCGAAGCGTCATTCGCTCCAAACGTCGGCTTACCTATAATTTAGTGCAGAGCATGCTTGACGGCGACCAAAAAATCATCGACGAGTACGCCGACGTCTATCCGACGATAAAACTTATGGACCAACTGCGCGTAAAGATAACCGAGAGAAAACGCCAGTCGGGGTTTATCGACCTTGACGTAAGTCAATCGGAGATAGATTTCTCCGACGGACGGTTAGAGGTTCGACCGCATAAGTCTACGCCCGCAACGCAGATAATCGAGCAGTTTATGATATCCGCGAACGAAGCGGTGGCGGAATATCTTTTTTATCAGGACGTTCCGTGTTTGTACCGCGTGCACGAAAAGCCGAGCGAAGAAAAACTACGCGCTTTGAAGGACTTTTTGAATCTTTTGGGCGTAAAGACAGGTTGGCGAAGAGATGAAGTTTACCCAAAAGATATTCAGCGGCTTTTGGACGAGTGCAAGGATAAAAGATTCGGCGCTATCGTCAATAAGATTGTTTTAAGAAGTATGCAAAAAGCCGAGTATTCGAGTAAGAACGTCGGACATTTCGGACTGGCGTCCAAGTGCTATTGCCACTTTACTTCTCCCATTCGGCGCTACCCCGACCTTATAGCGCATCGCGCGCTGTGCGCCGTTCTCGAGGGCGATCTTTCCTTTTTTGAAAACGGGTTTGATCAATACCTTTTGTCTGCGGGCGAAAAAACTTCCTTTGCCGAGCGCCGCGCCGAAGAGTTGGAACGGTCGGTCGACGACCTGTATATGGCGAGGTTTATGTCCGAACACGTCGGCGAAGTTTACGACGGCGTTATCAGCGGAGTGGTGTCAGGCGGATTTTTCGTTGAACTTGAAAACACCTGCGAAGGCTTCGTTCCCATCGAACTTTTGCCCGCGGGTAACTACGTTTTCGACAAAGATAGTTTGTCTTTGTCTTCCAAAAAACGCAGGTTTTCGTTTGGCGATAAGGTCAAAATTTGCATTGTTTCGGCGGATATTGCGTCGAGAAAGGTGGATTTTTGCCTCGCCGAGTCGCTTAATGGAAAACTCAAAAAATAAGTTGAAAAAATACCGTTATTGTGGTAAACTGTAACTATGAAGGTAATTTGCGAAAACAAGGGCGCAACCTTTGAATATTTTATCGAAGACACGATAGAAGCCGGCATATCGCTCGACGGCGGAGAGGTCAAATCCATTCGCCGCGGCAACGTCAGTCTGAAAGACAGTTATTGTTCGGTCTATCAGGGCAGTATGTTCATAAAGAACATGCATATCGCCGTCTACGAGAACGCGGGCGCGTATAACGTAAGGGAGAGTAGGCGCGAGCGGCGGCTGCTGCTTCATAAGCGTGAGATCGTAAGATTAAAGGAAAAGATAGCCGAAAAGGGTATGACGGTCGTGCCGATTAAACTTTACTTTTCTGGCTCGCTCGTTAAAGTCTTGCTGGGCGTTTGTCGCGGCAAGCACACCTACGACAAAAAACAAACCATAAAAGAGCGCGACATAGATAGGCAAACAAGTCGCGAAATAAAAGATTATTGAAATTAGCCTTAAAGGGTAAATATAATTATGAAAGAAAAATCTAAAGTTTATTTTTTAAGGGAAGCGACTCCGCAGGCGGTAGTCGAATTATACCAAACGCTAGGCAAAACGCTTAACGGCAAGGTGGCTGTCAAAGTCCATTCGGGCGAAGCGGGTAACCAAAATTATCTTAAACCCGAATTCTGGCGCCCGATGGTGGAAAAAGTCGGCGGTACGGTAGTCGAGTGTAACACCGCTTACGAGGGCGAAAGGAATTATTCCGATCGTCACGTTAAACTTATCGAAGAACATGGTTGGAACAGGTTTTTTAAGTTTGACTTGATGGACGAGTTCGGACCGGACGCTAAACTTCCGACAAGCCCCGAGAGCAAATTTTTGAAGTACGATCTGGTTGGCAAGAACCTTTTGAATTACGACGGTTTGCTCGTTTTGTCGCACTTTAAGGGGCACCCTATGGGCGGATTCGGCGGCGCGCTCAAACAACTTTCGATAGGCTGCGCGTCCACCGCAGGCAAGGTGTATATCCATTCGGCGGGCAAGTACGATAGAGCCGAAGAACAAGACGTCGTTTGGGAAGACCTTCCGCCGCAAAACGATTTTTTGGACTCAATGGCGGAAGCGGCGTGGGCGGTAGTCAACCACTTCAAAGATAGCGCCGTGTTCGTCAACGTTATGGCGAATATGTCGGTCGATTGCGACTGTTGCGCCGTCGCGGAAGATCCCTGCCTTAAAGATATGGGCGTTTTAATATCTCTCGACCCGGTTGCCATAGACAGGGCGTGCGTCGATCTCGTCAAGGGTAGCGACGACCCAGGGAAAGAACATTTTATGCATAGAGTTTGGTCGAGAAACGGCGAAAGAACCATAGAAACCGCCGAAAAACTCGGCGTCGGCTCGCAAGAGTATCAACTCATCGTACTGTAACTAAATATAAACTTGTGAGCCATCCGCTCATTTTTCGGAGTCTGATTTGAATATACTATTTGTTGTAAACACGGCTTACGTAAATGGCAACGGTCTTTCGGCTTCCTGTCGAAGAACGGTCAAGTATTTGAGAGAGTTGGGCGAAACGGTAAAAGTTTTGTCCGCTTCCGCTAAGAACGAAGACGAGCATCCCGATTTCGTTCTGCCGACCTATAAAATGCCTGTGTTTCAACCGCTTATTACAAAACAGGGGTACAGTTTTGCCAAGTCCGATAAGGACGTTATAAGAAAAGCCGTGCGCTGGGCGGACGTCGTGCACCTTGAAGAGCCGTTTATCTTGCAGGTTGTGGTCGCCAAGATAGCGACGGAAGAAGGCAAAGTGATAACCGGCACTTACCATTTGCACCCCGAAAACCTGTATTCTTCCGTGCATTTGCAAAAAAGCAAACTGTTGAACGGAACGACCATGCGCGTTTGGCGCGATATGGTATTCAATCATTGTAAGATACTTCAATGCCCTACCGAAAACGTCAGGGAGCGGCTGGAAAGTTGGCATTTTAAGTCGGAACTTCGCGTTATATCCAACGGAATGATACCTTTTGAAGGCGAGCGCGAACCCATCGATATCGTAAAACCCGAAGGCGCCTATCTTGTCGTTTCGACGGGTAGACTGTCCGTTGAAAAGGATCAATATACGCTTATTCGCGCCGTCAAACGTTCGGCTTTTGCCGATAGGATACTGCTGGTTTTAGCGGGGCGCGGACCCGAACACGATAAAATGCAGGCGCAAGTCAACGACCTTTACCAATCCGGCGTGCTTAAAATCAAGCCTGTGGTCGGGTTTTTCTCGCTCGGGCAGTTGCGCTCGCTATACGATATAGCCGATCTCTACGTGCATTGCGCCACCGTTGAAGTGGAAGGCTTATCCTGCATGGAAGCCGTTCAACAGGGCGTAGTGCCGATAATAGCCAAAGGTCCGCTCACGGCGACTTCGCAGTTTGCGCTTTCCGAAAAAAGTACGTTCCCCGTCGGCGACGATATAGCCCTGGCAAACGCTATCGACTACTGGCTTTCGGACGACGGTTTAAGGCGTAGCGAAGCCGAAAAGTATAAGGGAACGAGCAAGGCTTACGACGTTAAAACGTGCGTTTCGGCTTTAAGAAAAATGCTTTACGACGCATACGAAATGCGCGATAAGTAATCGAGTTTTAATGGATTTTTGTGATATGAAAGTTTTGATTTTGAACGGCAGTCCGCACCCAAACGGTTGTACGGCTACTGCGCTTAAAGAAATGCAATCGGTTTTTACCGAACTTGGCGTCGAAACGACTTTCGTTACCGTCGGCAACAAGAATATAAGGGGTTGTATATCCTGCAACGGTTGCAAAGAAAAGAAAAAGTGCGTTTTTGACGACGCCGTCAACGAGTTGGCGCCCTTGTTTGAACAAGCCGACGGCTTGGTCGTCGGTAGCCCCGTGTATTACGGTTCGCCAAACGGCACGCTTTTGTCGCTTTTGGATAGGCTGTTTTACAGCACGGCGTTTTCCAAGCACATGAAGGTGGGCGCGGCGGTCGTCAGTTGCCGTCGCGGCGGAAATACCGCTTCGTTCGACGTTCTCAATAAGTATTTTACTATAAGCGGAATGCCCGTTGCGTCGAGCACCTACTGGAACCAAGTGCACGGCTTTACCGCCGAGGACGTCAAAAAGGATGTTGAAGGATTGCAAACCATGCGCAACCTTGCGCGCAATATGACCTTTTTGATGAAAGCGATCGTCGATGCGAAAAACGCGTACGGGCTACCGAAAGTCGAAAGGGGAGCGTTTACGAGATTCCCCGACGGCAAATAATAAGTTCTTTTGAAAACAAACAAACTCAACTTGGGCGGTGTTTTGCGCCGTCAAAGATATTCGGGGCCGATTCGGTTTCGACTGTGGAGAGAAGGGAAGGTAAAAGCATACCGAAGCGCCCGACTTCGTTAAAACGAGCAAATTAAATTCAAATGCTGATAATAGACAATTAGCGTACGCCGCTTAAGTTTAAGCGACTGTCCGCCCGAAGTTTTCCCGTCGGCTTCGGATGCGGGCATCATTCAAGGCGGGCTACGACCTTACGCCATTGAAAACGGGCGTCAGGCTGATCCTTTGTTTTCAGCGCCGTAGGCATTGACGCGTTTGACCGTCGCTTTTTACGGAAGAGGATTTAAGTTCAAACTAAGTATGTAGAAGACCTTTCGGTCTTCCCGCAACACGAGGGTTCAACTCCCTCCGGCTCCACCACAAAAAAAGGCGCCCAGTGGGGGCGCCTTTTTTTGTGGAT
>JAFVDA010000086.1 GCA_017478765.1 Clostridia bacterium | reverse complement strand
TCTCGGCTCTTCTGACCGAGGCGGTGGCAAAAGCGTGGATATCTTCCTCTTTTACGCCGTAAGATAGACTTTTTACAACGAAAGAAGCGATCGCATTTATCGTTTCAGCCTGTTTTTCGGGCAGGATTTTTCCGCCGAGAGCCAGCCCGCGCCCCATTTGCGTGGTTATTTTTTTCTTAAAAATCATTCGTCCGTCCGCAATGATAGCGAGACGGACGGAATTTGAACCAATATCGATGACCGATTTCATAACGACTTTCGTAAATTACCTTTGAGTTTGCGATCACTTATCGCCTTCGTAGTACCAGCCCTTTTCGCGAGCCTTTTCCTCTATCTTCCAATCGCTCATCCAAACGTCTATCTTGTCCTGCGTTTGGTCTCTTTGCTGTTCGAGCGCGGCTATTTGATCGTTTAGTTGTTGATACTGTTTTTTCTTTGCGTTCAGCGCCAGAAGTTGATACACCCAAAACGTCAACAAGACGCATAGAAGCATGACGCCTACCACTATGCCCGCCTGATACAGGCTTTTTTTCTTTCGATCGTCCATTTTTTCTCCTTAGCGCGAACAATTTAGCGTATAAATTCTTTATTTTATTATAACAATACTCGGCGCTAATTGCAAGCGGTTTATGTAAAGTTTTCGCGTATGCCGCGCCGCCGAGCAAAAAACAGGTCGGCATATACGCCCGCACACGCGTTATTTGAGTCAAATAGGAAAACGCCACGAATATAACGACAGCTATCGGAGCGTATAGAATAAGCGCCGCCTTGGCTTTTTTCCCGAGCCCGAGGGCAAAAAGCAAAAGATAGACCGCGCTCGCCGCAAGCCCCGCGAAAAATCCGCCCGCAAAAAACAAGCATGCGTATTTGAACTGATTTACGCTCTCGAACATCACTTGAATAGCTTTTTGATAAGGCTTTCTTTTGCTCCCTGGTATTTAATTTGTTTTATCTTTCCGGTAAGCGAGAACGCTCCGCTCGACTTGGAAAACCCTTCGACGTTAAGGTTTTCGCCCATAATGGTTATTCGCTCGTTATTCTTGGTGATGATGGTTACTTCCTTTTCCGAAAAGCCGCCTATCTCTTTGACGTCGGTAGCCGAGAAGGTCTTCTGTTCCTGAAGCGATATGGAATGCATTTATTTATATCTCCCGCACTATACTATTCGCTTTAAGCCGACGATATTACGTTTTTTTTACAAAAACCCGCCTATAAGACCGTTATCACGCTTTTTGAAGTTTTTATAAAGCATGGCAAAACCGCAAGTCTTGCTAAATAGGCTACGCTTATCGATCGAGCGCCGATTTAAGCGCCGTATTCTCCCGTAAAAGTTGCTCTACGCGCCTTTTCAACATAAAGTTTTCCCTTCTTAAACTCTCGCCTATGCGCTCGACAAGTCCGTTTATTTCGGTAGAAAGTTGTTTTAGTTCTTCCGTTCTGTCGGCGTAAAGCGCGGCTTTTCGTTTGGAGATTACGTTCCTGTATTTATTTTGGTAACGAAGCGCCAACGTGTGGTCGCCTCGGGCAAGTTCAAAAACCACTCGCCTGACGCTTTTTCCGAGCCGAACACCCTCGGATATTTCATCCACCAAGCGCCGCTCCTGCTCGGTGGAAAAAGGTTGATTTTTCTTTACGTTTGCGTCGGCAAGCGTAGGATAGACCTGCAAAACGCTCTTATTATCCCGAGCCCTTTTACACAGTTGATAGTAATAATTCCTTACGCTCCCTTTTGCCCTGCCCGTTTTTTCGGCAAACTCGGCGAACACCTTTGTAAGTCCTATACCCGTTTCCTTGGCTTTTTGCGCGCTTTCGATGAGTTCTCTCGTTTGTTGGATAGTTATAGGTTTCATTTTTTGCTCCTTTTTGGCTTTCTTTACGATAATTATTGCCGCCCAGCGGTTATATAATACATAATTTCAAAAAATTAAAAATAAAATAGCGTATGAAGTGTTACTTTTATTCGCCCGTTCCGCTCACGGCTGTATCGGGAGACCGAGTTCTCGGCGTAGTCGACAGAAACGTAAGTTTTTCCTATCTTGACGACGACGCGTTGATACGGCTTGGCGCCCCCGATATATACCCCGCGATAGTAGGGAAAAATTATCTTCAGAACGCTACGGCGTATTATTTTTATTACGGCAAATTATTCGTGCCGAAAATAAAAAGATTGCCGCTTCCCTACTCGGTCGTTTGCCAAAAACGGATAGTGGCAAACGGGCGGGAGATAATCGCGACTTTATTAAACGACGGCTCGCGCAAGATGACGGTGGAGATGGTAAACGGTGTAGTTACGCTGCCCGTCGGCGTCGTTGCGGACAAAATAAATCTTATCGACTGCGGAAACTGTCTTTTAGCGGAAGCAAGCGGCAAGATGAAACACGTCTTTCTTCTATCTTACTCCGATCTTAAAATAACGTACTCCACCGTTTGTCTGGACTACGAGATCAAAGACGTGCTGGTTATTAAAAGAGTGATCGGAACTTACACAAGATATCTCGTTACAGAACACTACAAAATCACCGATAACGCCACGCTTTTAGGGACGGATATGCTTGCGGAAAAAAACGCGCCTCCCGATTTCGATATGCTTATTTGTTACGATTTTTTGCATCTTATCAAATACGGCGGTCGGTTTGAAAGTTATTTTTCGGAAGGGTTAAAAGAAAAATCAAACCTTATCAAAAATTTTTTAGGCGAATACGACGTCATACTTCCGCCGATCGAAAAGGATTTCCCGTCCACGTTCGCGATAGTCGGTAAATCGGGCGTCAAATACGTGGACTTTTCGCTTGAAAACGGCAAAATATGCGACGTCGATTGTAAAAATTCGCCGCAAAACGAGAGTTTTGAACCAAACTAAATATTGACAATTATAATCGAGTGTGATATATTAAGATATATCTTGACACTCGATTTTTTATGTTTAAGAAATTTAAAAACTTTATCAATCAAAAAACGCCGTTCGGAGAGATAATGCGGTTTATTCTGGTTGGCGGGCTTGCCACCGTAGCGGACTTTTTGGCAATGGGCGTCACAAAGTACGTTATCGAACCGCAAAAATACCCTTCGTTTTTTAACGTTTTTATAAATTCGACTCAAACGCCGTCCGTTTTAGCCAACTGCGTCGGAACGGGCGTGGGGTTTATCTTCGGGCTTATAGCCAACTATTTGTTGTCCGTTTTGTTCGTATTCAACGAGAAAGGCAGTTCGAGATCGGCAAAAGGGTTTTTGCTGTTTACGGTGTTTTCGGCGATAGGGCTTGGGCTGCACGTTTTGGGCATGTACCTTATGAACGGTGTGATCGGCTGGAACGAATGGATAGTAAAAATACTTTTGACTTTGCTCGTTCTCGTCTATAATTACGTTACGAGAAAACTGTTTATCTTCAAAAAAACCGATCGCGCGGCAAACGACGAGAGCGCGACCGACAAGGAGTAATAAATGAAAATATCCTTGGTTGTACCCTGTTATAACGAAGAACTTACCATTGAAAAGTTTTACCAAACCGCTACGCCCGTACTTTCGGGCATGGGCATAGATTACGAGATCATCTTCGTAAACGACGGTTCTACCGACAATTCCCGAAACATCCTTACTACTTTAAGCCAAAAGGACGAGAGGGTGAAAGTCGTTAATTTCTCGCGCAACTTCGGGCAGCAAGCCGCGATATTTTGCGGATTTAAGTATTCGACCGGCGACTGCGTTGCCGAACTTGACTGCGATCTTCAAGACCCCGTGGAACTCATCCCCGAGATGTACTCCAAATTTTTGCAGGGCTACGACGTCGTTCACGGCAGAAGAAAAAAACGCCGCGGAGAGTCGCTGTTCAAAAGAGCGACCGCGTCGGCGTATTATAAATTTTTGTCAAGAATATCTTGGGCAAAAATGCCGAGAGACACGGGCGACTTCAAACTCTTATCCCGAAGGGTGGTGGACGTTATTTGCAACTTACCCGAACACGAAAAGTATTTGCGCGGCTTAGAGAGTTGGGTTGGCTTCAAACAGACTTTCGTCGACTTCGACCGCCACGAGCGCGTTGCCGGCAAAACCCACTATTCGCTCAAAAAAATGGCAAAACTCGCCACCGCGGGAATAGTTTCAAATAGCAATTACCCCTTGACGCTCTCGCTCAAATTCGGCGTAATTCTTGCGGCTCTGTCCGTTTTTGCGTTTATCGCTCTCATCGTCTTATCTATCGTAAAAGTTCCGTTTGAGGGGTTTTTATGGCTTGTACCGACCGTTTGCCTGCTGTTTTCGGGAAGTTATATCTTTAACGGAATAAGCAATTTATATCTTGCCAACGTCAACAACGAGACCAAAAACCGACCGGAATATATCGTCGAAGATACTTTTAACGTTTAAGAGTAAAAAAATATCGGCTCGGACTAAAAAGGAATTTCCCTTTTTATGTCCGAGCCGTTTTTATTGATTTTCAGCGGTCGTTTTGGTAATAATACGTGTCCATATATCTCAATTTGAAGAGATTTTGCTCGTGAAGTCGGTCTATTTTTTGCTTTATCTTTTCTTCCGGCTCGATACCCTCGCGGATGTACTTATCCAGAACGTCGTAGGTAAAGCCCAGATTATCTTCGTCCGTTCTGCCGCACAGTCCGTCCGAAGGCGGCTTTATGACCAACCTTTCGGGCAGCCCCAAATAAAGCCCTATTTGTTTAACTTCGGTAACGGTAAACCCGCATAGCGGCGCAAAGTCCCCGACCGAATCGCCGTATCTCGTGGAATATCCGACGTAATCCTCGCTCATATTGCAGTTGTTGGCTACCCTGCCTTTTATACGATGAGAAACCTAAAAAAATGTCGCCATGCGCACTCTCGGCGGAAGATTTATCTTCGCCTGCTCGGTCGCCTCGATATCGGTTAAGGCGTTTTCGATGCCGTTCACCGCTTGGCCTACGTTGACCGTCGTACTTTTTATGCCGAGAAAAGAACACAAGAGCCGCGAGTCCTCTATATCGCTCTGTATTCCCTTGGGCATCAAAACTCCGAAAACCCTGTCTTTGCCGAGCGCTTTTACAAGTAGCGCCGCCGTCACGGAAGAATCCTTTCCGCCCGATACGCCTAAAACGGCGGTGCAGCCGTCGCCGTTACGCCTAAACCATTCTCTTATCCACTCGACGCATCCGTCCACCGCTTTTTTTACGTTAAATTCGTACATTACGCTCCACCTTTTACTTATGATATAATGATTATACGCCCTGCGGCGTAGTTTGTCAATCGAGCGCAAGTTTTTTACGCTAAATGCAAACAATCAAGTTGCCATCTCGCTTGCTCGACGCCGCGTGAACAAGCGATAGACAAATGCACCCTTGCGAACTCTTTGTTTTTCTTTACCCCAAGCCCTACCGTAAGGCAAATACCCAACTTGTACTCGGCGTAACCGCTGCCCATTCTCGCAGATCTACGATACAGTCTTAACGCCTTGGCAGGGTTCTTTCTTACGCCGTAACCGAGCATGAGATCGTCGGCAAGATAGTCGATGGCGTCACGGCTGCCCACTCTTATGGCTTTTTTATACCACTTGTGCGCCTTGGATATATTCATGGGCGTGCCTATGCCGAACCTGTACATTTCCGCAAGAAGCAGATAGGCGCGCGGTTCTCTCGCCTTTGCCGAGCGCGCCGCCCAGTAAAAGGCTTCGTCCGCCTGGTCGAGCCGATAATAGTACTCGGCAAGTTGGTAAGCGTTTTTGCCGTCCCCCGATAATGCGTTTACAATAACGTCCCTTTTCATAATTTTTGTCATCCTTTGTTTTTTCTTTATTGTACTACACAATAGATGACAGTTTCAGTCAACTTATAAAAATTTTTTATAAATTATTCTTTTTTTGACGTAATTGTTTTTACACAAGCGGAAACGGTAAAATATGAAGATCGGGAGCGATATCATATCGCTCCCGATCGTTTAATCGTTATTGTATCGGTCTAACGCCGATAACGTCGTCACTCGTCTTGAGCCTGCTCGTTAAACTTAACTCTATACCCGAACTCGTTCAAGCCGTCTTCGGGAAGGTCTTCGATCTCCTCGTCGGTCTTTTCAAAACCGCGGTCGGTCATGACCTTATCGATAAGCGTCAAAGCCCTTTCAAGACTTTCGTCGTCAGCCACCGTAACGAGCGCGGGCGTATCCTTTGCCAAGTCGCCTTCCGCCGCTTTTACGCCTTCGGTTGACGCGTCGAGCGCGAGGTAGACGTAAACGCCGTCGTCCTTTTTGCAGGCTCTGACGAGCATTTCGCCCTCGGTCACGTTTTCGTTCTCGGAAAGGAGCGCGTAACCTAAAGTCGTCCTTCTGACCGTTTTATAATACTCGTCGACCTGTTCCTGCGTGGGCGCGGCGGTCGGCTCTTCGGTAGCCGTTTGCTCAGCCCAAGCGTTTTCTTCCGCTTGGGCGGGTTGCTCGTCCGCTTTGGTTTGGCTTTCCCCTTCGCCTTGATCGGGGGTAAATCTTACCCTATACCCGAAGCCGTTGGAAGCGCCGACTTTAAGCTGACCTATTTCCCTATCCGTTTTGACAAGACCGCGATCGGTCATAACCTTATCGATCAGCGTCAAAGCCGTTTCAAGACTTTCGTCGTCAGCCACCGTAACGAGCGCGGGCGTATCCTTTGCCAAAGCGCCTTCGGCGGCTTTTACTCCTTCGGTTGAAGCGTCGAGCGCGAGGTAGACGTAAACGCCGTCGTCCTTTTTGTAGGCTCTGACGAGCGTTTCGCCGTCGATAGCCCTATCGTTCGCCGCGGGGAGCGCGTAGCTTAAGGTCGTTCTTCTTATCGTATTATAGTATTCGTCCAATTTGGTTTGGTCGGTAGCCGTTTGTTCGGTTTCGGATTGTTCTTCGTCGGCGTCCTTGGGATCCAACCACTTAGCGTAAACTTTCAGTTTGCCGCGCTTGGTCGCAACAGTCTCAACGAAGCGGTTTTCAAATTCGGCGTCCGCGAACCAGCCGCCGAACGCAAAGCCCTCTCTCGTCGGGTTATCCGGCATAACGATGCTTTCGCCCACCTTGACTTTGACGGGCTTGATCTCGGTTCCGCCGTTGGTGTTGAATACTATCTTGCACTTGCCGAGTTTGGAAAGTATAATGATGAGAATAATCAGTAATACTATTCCCGCAAGAGCGAGCAAGTAGAACAAGGGATTAAGGAACAAACTCGGTTGGGCGTTGCCCATAACGGCGAACGCGCCGAGATTATCGGCTACGAAAGTCAACTTTTTGCCGTCGAGCGAATAGGACAAAGCGGAAGCGTTTGCCTTATTGTTTTCGACAAAGTAATAGTAACAAGCCGAACCCTTGCCGTTCAAGGTCGAAATATATTCGGCGATATTTTCGTATTGATCGACGTTCTTAAAAAGCCTTAAATCTATATCGAACTTTTCAAGTCCCCACTTGTTGGCTTTTGCATAGGCGTCGAAGTATCTATTCAAATCGACGGTTATCTCGTAATTTACCTTCTTGCCGTCGACTTCGGTTTTCGACTTCCAAAGTTCGGAATACTTGTAAACTTCAACGTCGATATAGTAGGCAACGCTGCCCTTTCCGCCGTTATCGTTTAGAGCCGCTTTTTGCGCGTTGTAACGCTTTGCGGATGACATGGTAACTTCGTAAACGCGAAGTTCGCCGCGGGAAGGGAACACGCCTATCTCGTTGCCGTCGTCGTCTTTAGCGACGATCGTGACGATGCCGTCTTTTGTGGATATGGTAGGTTTGTCGGCGTAGGTCGAATCGTCTATCTGATTTTCGTCAAAGAAGTCTTCAAAAGCCTTTTTCTCGTTGGAGTACTCTTTCAAAACGTCCTGAGAAGCGTTTTCAAAGAAGGGATTGAGCGCCGTTATCGCGGTGGCTGTATCCTGTTTTTGCTGTTCGACGTTGCCGGGCTTTTCGCCGCGTTCGATCGCGTAAAAGTCCTGGAGCATATCGTAAGCGCGCTCCACGTCGTTACGTCTTACGACGTTCATATCGGCTATAGCCTTGTTTTTAAGATCGTTGACGGCTTTAACGCTCGCGTCGTAATCGGAGTTATCGTAAGGAAGAGCGTCAAGTTGAGTTTCAAACGTCGATTTGATACCCTCAACGAGATCCACGCCCTCCCGATCGTAATATCCGACCACCTTTTCGGGCGAGCCGTCGGGATTTGAGTCGTTGGCGGAAAGGAGATAGTTTCTTCTTTCGGTGACGGCGGCGGCAGCCGAAGCCTTTTTGGCTTGATAGGACGCCTGCTTGGTCGTATACGCGTCGAGCAGAGCCTTATCTTCCGCGATACGGGAAATAAAAGGCGCGCTGTTATAGTTCAAACGGTTCTCTTCGGTAAGTTTTATCTTGTTGAGCGTGAGAGCCATTATCTTGGACATATTGTTCCAGTCTGCGGCAAAATAGTCGGCCTCGTCGTAAGCGGAAACGTACTCGCCGTATGCGTTCGCAACGTCCGCAACGTTCTGCATGGTCGTAAGATAATTTTCGTCGGTTTTGGCAAGATCGTAAAGATAATCGAAGTTACCTCCGGCGTCGATCTTCAAGACCGCTTCCCTATTGTTTTGATAGATTTCGTCAGCCGTGGCGCTGTCGGCGTAAACGAGGGCTACCTGCGACAAAGCGCACGCCGCGACCATCATAACCGCAAGCATTACCAAAAGTTTTTTAACGGACTTCATGATTTTCTCCTACCGAAAACTTAAATCGGACGGGCGCTTATCGCCCCTCGCGAATTTATTATTCTTTGATATATATATTATCTTATCATAATAAATCATTTTTTACAATGGTTTTTTAAGATTTTTTTATCGGTTTTTCAAACTTTTTTAGGAAGATAAGCTCTTGAAACGGCAAAAAACGGCTCGGGTTTATCCCATTTTTAGCGTTAAAATAAGCAATAAGTAGGGCTATAAGCCCGTTATCGCACGTTTTTATAAAAAAAGCCGTCCGCCTTTTTGGATGAAAAGGCGGACGGCGCATGCGTTTTACAAAAACGCGTCGTTATTCTTTTTTACCGCTTGGGTTTACACCGTAGGCAGGTCGGCAGGTCTATCGGTCAGCACGTCGTAAGCGCCGCCGTTCCATTTAGCGGTGTACTTCTCGGTTGACGGACGATAACTTGCGTAAACGTGGCTACCCGAGTTGTGGTTTACGGTAAACGTACCGTTCCAGCAACCGAAGTTATTGCCGTAATTCCAAAAGATTATGGTACCGGTGTTGGTCAGCGTCGAACTTTGGGTCCCATAATTGAAGCAAATACCGGTTTGACCTCTGCTTGAGGCAAGGTTTTCCATTGTCAAAACTCCCGCGACGGTGCAGGTGGCTTTTTCCTGTTTGATCGAGTCAAGTGTTATGCCGTCCTGACCTTTGGTCTTGATATGCAGCGAAGCGCCCGTTTGTACGTTAATATTTGCGGCGGAGACGGCTTTTGAGGTCCCGGTGAGTTCGTAAACTTTAACAGTGCCGCCGGTGCTTATTCTGAATCTATCCTTTTCGTCTTTTCCGTAAACGTACAAATGTCCGCGAATAAACAGGTCGCCTGTTTCATAGTTAAGGAATTTCGGCGCGACACTATTCTTCGTATTCAGTTCTACGTTGCCGAACACGTCCATCTTAGTATGGTTTCTAAACAAACGGACGTCAACCGCAAGACCGGTGTCGCCTTCCTGACCGATGGTGACCTCAGCGCCGTTGTCGGCTGTAAAAACGTTAATACCCGTTATGGCGCGAGCGTTTAACGTACCGGTGGCGTAAACGTATATTTCGCCTGCGTTGTTCAGCCAGATATCGTCTTTGGCGCCGTAGTTGGCGTCAATCGTGCCGTATACGTTTACGTTCTTGGTGGCGTAAGTTCCTATGGCGTGAGAAGTATTGTTCTTCAAGGTAAGCGTTACGCCTTCGGGAACGGTCAAAGCGCCGTTCATATATATGCCGTAACTGAATCTATCGATGGTAATTTCGGTGCCGACGCCCAAGGTAAAGGTCGTAGCGTTAAGACCGCTCTTACCGTTGATGTCTCCGGAGTTGGTCAAGGTCAACTTGGTGTTTTCCTGAGTTTCAAACTCGTTGGCGTAGATAACGTCATCTCCGAGTGTGTCTTCGGCGGTATTGGTAAACGAAGTCTCGCCGTAAACTATCAGTTTAGCGTTATAAACTCTCAAAGATTTATGAAATTCGCCCGTCAGATAGAAGTTGCCGTTATCAAAAGAAAGAGCGTTTTCTTGCAAAGCGTTGGGCTGTAATTGAGTCACATATTCGGTAGTATCGCCTGTGGACAAAGTCACGTACACGTTCGTAGTCGCGGCGTAAGTCTGCGTTTTAACGAATTCGTGTTCGGTGGTCGGGGTAAACGTAAGGTTTACGCCCGCTTCGGCGGTAACGGTATAATCGGCGTCGCTGAGCGCGGGGATCTCGTAGGGAGCGTACGCGCTGCCGGTGTAGTCGTAACCCTTTGTGTTTTCCATGGCGACCGCGCCGCTATTATCGGTGGTAGGGGCGACGTAGGAAACGTTGGAATACGCAACCGCCGCGTAACCGTATTTATAGACGGCGTTGACAAGTTCGGCGATAGCGTCGGACTTACCTTGTTTTGCGTAGACGTAGGAGCCCAAACTGTAAGTAAAGGTTTGATCGTCTTTTCCTTCTTCGGAAATAACCGCGACGATAGGCTCGTTCATATCGGTAGCGGCGACGCCTTGATATCTGACCGTCCAGAACTTATTAGCGGCGTCGTACGCGGGATCGGCTTGCTCGCCGTTGATAGTTACGGTCAAGCCTTCAACGTTTTCGGCGTCAAAAGCAAAATATACGCCGAGATTAGAATTGAATCTTACGTTAGCGCCCTTCCAGTAAGCGCCGTTTACCGCCTTTTTGTCAACGGCGGTCAAATCGGCGGTCGCAAGAGCGGCTTCCGTTTGGCTAAGCTGAGCGTTGACCAAGTTTTCAATGTCGTAATCAACGTATTTTTGAGCGGCGGCGCCGTAGTTCAAAAGGTCTACGCACAACTCGCGCATGGCGGCGTATTGAAGAGCGTCCGCGCAGCCTGACTGCTCGTAAGTTTTGCCGAGCAAATCGGTAAGATAGTTCTTTACGCTGCCCGAAGCCGAACCGATAACGGCGCCTTCCGCGTCGTACAGCGTGGCGACGTACTCTTTGCCCAGAAGTTGCGGAGCAACGCCGTTAAATCTGAAAACGCCGTCTTCCGTTGTCATCTCGTATTCGTTGCCGTTAAAGGAAACTTTCATATAACTTCCGTCACCTTTTACGGCGGTGGTGTGGAACTTGACGATTATATCTTCGCCAAGCGATACGTTCATGCCCGTAACGGCGTTAGTTTCGTCTGCGTGCGCTTTTACGGGAATACTCGCCGCAAACAAAAAGGCAAACGCAACCAACGCGACTATAAGCGCCGTAAGG
>JAFVDA010000085.1 GCA_017478765.1 Clostridia bacterium | reverse complement strand
TTCTCGATAAGCTCTACGAGATTATCCACGGCGTATTTGGCGTTTTCCTTTTTGAAAAGCCCGAACTTTAAGCCGAGAACGTACGCCGTCTGGAACTGTTCGCCCTTGATTTTACCGTGTCCGTCGGTCAAAACGCTCTCGAAAGCGTCGCAAACCTTCAAATAGTACTTTTGATAGTATTCGGCTCTTTCGCTATTTTCTAAAATCGCGGATATTTTCGACAAAAGCCTTGCTGTGTTAGCCAAGCTTGCGGTTGCCGTGAACGGATGGCGCGCCTGCCACTTTGCCATACTGTCCGTGTCGGGAGCCACCCAGTCGCCGAAGTGAAACGCCGAAAGGCTCTTCCAGATATATCTGTTTTTTCCGAACGACATAAGCCCCGCCCAGCGTTTACACGCCGAAAAGTATCTTTCCATCATCGGGTAGTTTTGCGTTAAAACCGACCTATCCCCGCTCGACTCGTACAGCGCCCACGGCACAAGAACGCACGCGTCGCCCCAAAAATCGACCGCCATATTCGGCATTGTCAGCGGAAAGCCGTGACCTTGCGAAGGCACCGTGTTCGGGAAACCGCCGCTTACGGTTTGCTCGGCTCGCATATCGGCAAGCCACTTGCGAAGGAACACCTGCATATCGAAGTTAAAGCAAGCCGTTTCGGCAAACAAGGCTATATCGCCCGTCCAGCCCATGCGCTCGTCGCGCTGCGGACAGTCGGTAGGTATCTCCACAAAGTTAGATAGAGCGCTCGCAACTATATTGCGTTGAAGTTTATTGAGCCTTTCGTCCGAACAGGTAAACTCGCCTATCGTAGGTATGTCGGAATATATCTTATACGCCGTTAAAGTGACGTCCGCGATATCCGCTCCGCTAAGTCCGACGTACCTGAAACCCATATATGTAAACGACGGCAAGAATGTCTGTTCGCCGTCGCGGCAAACGTATTCTATACGGCATTTAGCCCTTCTCAAAGGCTTTACGCATAGTTCGCCGTCAAAGACTTCTTCCGCGTGGCGAAGCGTTATCTTTTGCCCCGCCCTGCCGTTTTTGACGGTAAGTTTTACTACGCCCGCAAAGTTGGCGCCAAAGTCTACGATTTGCTCGCCGCTCGGCGATAAAAACGTCCTTTTCGGTTGGACGGCTTCGTGAAGTCGAACGGGCTCGCCGTAAGCGACCGTAAGGTTTTTAGGTCTTGTTTTCGGTCTTTCGATAACGGCGTTATGAAATCCGCCCTCTTCTTTCGTAGCGTCGTACACTTCCCCGTCATAAAGATCGGCGGATAAATATCTATTGGACGTAGCCACCTGCCAACTCTCGTCCGTCGGTATGATCTCAACCATACCGTCGACGTATTCAAGGCGGATCTCAGCCTTTATAGCCTGTCTGTTCGCCGTAACGCGGTTTTTATGCCCGTAGGTAAAATCGCCCACAGCCCAGCCTCCCGCTACTGTAAACGTAAGCGTAGAGCCGTCTTTTAGTTTGTCGGTAACGTCGTACACCTGATACTGCAAATTTTGCTTATACGAAGTAAACCCGGGCGCAAAAAAGTCTTCGCCCACCCTTTCACCGTCGATATCGAGCGTGTAAACGCCAAGCGCGGTGGCGACGATAAGCGCTCTTTTCAAGGTTTTTCCTACCTTTATCGAACGCCTGAAGAGTTGCACTTTTGGCGAACCTTCTCCCTTAAAGACGTACTTGCCGTCGGCTATCCACTCGCCCAACCATTCTTCGCCCGCCTTAGCGGTATAAAAAACGGTGTTTGCGGTAGCCTTTTCGCCAAATAGGTTTTCCGCTTCAAGGCTGACGTCGTACCTTTCAAACGGTCGCAACTGCCCGCCGTAAATTACGGGACTTTGGTCGGTAACTTCCGCCTTCCAAGCGCCGACCGAAACGGTCGCTCTACTTAATTTGTCGTTTTGTTTATCGCTCGACAAAGTAAACGCAAAACTCGGCTTATTATCGAAAAACCGCGGCGTTTGCTTGCCGGATACGATAAATTTATCTACTCTAAGCATTATTTATCCCGCGGAGACGGACTTTTGTCGCCCCGCAAAAGTTATTATTTTCTCTTTGATAAAACTTGGTCTTCGTAGGATTTGACCTGAGCGTAATAGTCTTCTTCGACGTCGCATCTTGACAAGAACTCGCGCCAGACGGCTCCGAAAGGCATGGTCTTGTATTCTTCCTGCTTGACCATAAGCTGAGTAAAATCTCCCTTATCCTGCAAGGCGGCAAGCGCTTCGTGATCGATAAGGAGCGCAAAAAGGAGCGCTTTTTGCATGGAGCGTTGCCCCGTAACCCAAGCGGATATCCTGTTTATGCTTGCGTCGAAGTAATCGAGCCCTATAAGCACCTTATCGAGCGCGCCGCAGCGGACTATCTCCTTTGCTATTTCTTTGAGTTCGTCTTCAAACAATACGACGTGGTCGCTGTCCCATCTCACGCCGCGAGTGACGTGAAGGGCAAGTTTATCGTAGAAGGTAAGAAGCGCGGGTATCTTGTCGGACACCACTTCCGTCGGGTGGTAGTGACCGTTATCAAGCAGACAGCAAACGTTGTTCTTCGCCGCGTATATCTGATAAAATTCGTTGCTTCCGACCGTGTAACTTTCGACGCCTATGCCGAAAACCTTGCTCTCCACCGCAACTATCACCTTATTCTTGTCGTACGGGGTGGAAAGTATCTCGTCGAGAGAGGCTTTAAGGCGCTTTCTCGGCGACAGCCTATCCGCAGGAACGTCCTTAAACCCGTCGGGTATCCAGATGTTTACCAGCGAATAAGTGTTGAGTTCGGTAGCCAGATATTCGGCTATTTTCAAACTTGATTTAACGTGGTCTCTCCAAAATCTTCTTATACTCTCGTCGGGAGAAGACAAAGTCAACCCGTCTTTGACGTTTTTATGCGAGAAAAGCGTGGGGTTAAAATCTATTCCGTCGATGCCGTTTTGTTTGGCAAAATCCACCCACGGCGCAAAATACTTGGCGGTATATCTATCCCTGTCGACCTTTCCCGCATCGTCGCCCAAAACGGCGTAACTTGCGTGAAGATTAAGTCTTTTTTTGCCCGGCATGAGCGAAAAAGCTTTCAAAATGTCCTGCTTTAACTGCTCGAAATTTGTGGCAACGCCGGGATAATGACCGGTCGTCTGAATACCGCCCGAAGCCTTTCCGCCGCCGTCAAACCCGACGACGTCGTCGCCCTGCCAGCAGTGTACCGACACGGGTACGTTCATAAGCGTCGAAATGGCGCGTTCGGTGTTTACGCCCAAACGAGCGTATTCTTCCATAGCGAGTTGATAACTTTTATTCATAATTCTTCCTTTATATTAAAAATATTTTTATCAATAGGTTTTGCAAACGCCAAGTTGCGTTTTAAGGTTGCCGAGCGCCGTTGCCTCTATCGGCAGGGCTATGACTTTGACCGAGCAAGCGTCTTCGGTCAGTTTGTTAAGATAGTCGTTCTTGGCGCCGCCACCGACTATATATATTCGGTCGAACCGTTTATTTAGGTTTGCCGATAACTCGTCTATCGCGCGTTTGTATGCGGCGGCAAGGCTGACGTAAGCGCACTTGAAGTAATCGGCAACGGTCGAACACGTCTTTCCCTGCTCTTTTGTCGCAAGATCGAATTGGGCTTTCATGGAAGCGGGAGAGTAAAACCTTTTATCGTCGAGATCGACAACTCCGTCAAACTCGCTGAAGGTCGTTTGTTTTGCTATCTCGCCGAAGGAAAGTTCGGGGCAAAGTTCCAGCCTTAACTGTTGCACCGGCCACAGCCCCATGACGTTCTTCTGATAGCGGAAGTAGCCTACGCCGCCCTCGTTCGACCAGTTTGCCAAGCGGCTTTTTTCATCGGTCAGAGCGCAATTTACTTTAACGCCCAAAAGCGACCACGTTCCGCTCGATATATACGGCACGCCTTCCGGTATATCCAAACACTCCACGGCGCTCGCCGTATCGTGCGTAGGCGGAAGCATGACGTTAGCGTTAAACCCTACCGCGTCGGCAATCTCTTTTTTGAATGAGCCGACCGTCGAGCCCGGCTTGGACGGTTTTTTGAACAGCCCTTGCGGATATCCGAGCGCGCTCGTTATCAAACTATCCCATTCGCCCGTCACCGCGTTGACCATTCCGGTCGAAGTGGCGTTGGTATATTCCTGACGTTTTACGCCGGTGAGCAGAAAATTAAGATAGTCGGGAAGCATCAAAAAGGTCTTTGCCCTATCGAGTTTTCCGCTTTCCTTGTCGGCGTAAAGTTGATAAACGGTATTGAACGGCTGAAACTGTATGCCCGTTCTCTCGTAAAGCGTTTCAAAAGGTATAAGTCGGTGGACTTTTTGAATGACTTTTTCCGTCCTGTCGGAGCGATAGGCGAAAACTTCGCCGAGTAAATTATCTTTTTCGTCCAAAAGGGCGTAATCGACAGCCCAGGTATCTATGCCGACGGTGGAAGGTATCTTTCCCGTCTTTCCCACCATTTTCAGTCCCGTGATTATCTCGGAAAACAGCCTTTCAGTGTTCCAGGTAAGCCCGTTTTCGCCCTTGTCGATGCCGTTGAAGAACCTGTATACTTCCTGCGTTTTGATAACGCCGTTCTCCACCCAGCCGAGAATGTGCCTGCCGCTCGAAGCGCCTATATCTATCGCTAACGCGTAAACTGTTTCTTGCATAATTTATCCTTAAAAATCATTCGCCCGCAACGGTCAAAATACACGTCTTCGCCCCACTCGACCAGATGATCTCTTGGTTTATGGAATAGGTTTTACCGCCGACGGTCGCGGCGCTTGCCGTAAAGCCGACGATATCGGCTATATCGATCCAATTCTCGCCGCCGTCGAAACTTATATGAAAGTAATGTTTGCCGCCATTCTCTTTTGACAGCGCCGTCACGTCCACCGTCAGAGTGTACGTTCCGCTATCGAGCGTGACGGAAACGTCGTCGAAATAGGTCTTTTGCCAAACGTTATATTGTTCGCTTCTCAACTTGAAGTCGGAAGCCTTATATCCGCCAAGATAGGTCCCCGTCACGGTCAGGATCGCCTTATTAGCGGAACTTGCTACCGATATACCCGCGACCGAAACTTCGCCCTTGGCGCTCTCCTCTCCGCCCGCGATCAGCACGGGGAAAAGATTTTCGTTATTGTCGAACACTTTTTTAAGTGACAACGTGTAGGTCGCGCCGCCAAATTCGACCGACTTTTCGGTTATGACGGAAGTAGGAATATCGTAATACTTATCGTCGTGCGCGACGTGGAAAAAGTAAGGTTTAGCGGACAGCGCTATCTCGCTCACGTCGGCTTTAACGGTAAAATTCCAGGCGTCGTCGATAGTGTATTCCGAAGCGGGAAAAGACCTTTGCCAGTTTTCGGTACTCTCGACGTCAACCGCCAAGTTTCCGCCGTAATATCCGCCGAAGTTTCCGTCTATTTTTATTTTCAACCTTCCGTTTTCCGTCAACAGGTCTACGGAATTTACGTTTACGCTCAAAACCCTTATCGGGTACCAAGTCGACTTGCCGCCGTGGCGAACGGTGACTATATGCTCGCCGTAAGTGGCGGTCGAAGGGTATTCGATGGTGTATTCCTTTTCAGAAACTTCCACCCTTTCGGCTCCGCCTTCGTATTCGGCGTACACCTTCAACCCGTCGTAGACGAAGTTCTCGTCGAGCGCAAAAACCTTCTTTACGTTAGAAGTATCGAGCGAAAGACCTTTGACCTTGACCAAAGATACGACGTACGACGCGCTTTTTCCCTGATAGGTCACCTTAACTGTCGCAGTTCCGCTCGAAGCGTTTTCCGTGACCGACACTTCGCACTCGTTCGGGAAGAGCAATTTGGTCGTTCCGTCCGAGTATTCTGCCGTGACGAGCGCCCCGTCCGCGGAAGGAACTTCGCCGCTAAAATAGGTGGTCCTTGCGTTTTTAAGATCGAGCGTGATCTTTGTAACCGCTATATCGGCGCCGCCATTCTCGTTTTGTTCGCATGCGGCGAGCGCAAGAGAAAAAACCAGCGCAAAAAGCAATATAGCGATAATCGAAAAGTACCTTTTTCTCATATAATAATCTCTCCTTGTTGCGTCAAGCGATAAACTCCGTCAAAAATCCGTTTACTCCGTCCGCGTCGTTGACGACGTGCAAAGTTCTTCCTTTATTTATTGTTATCGTGCATGCGTGGCGAATGGTAACATTCGTAGCGCCCGCAACTTCTATCACCGATTGAAGCGTTATGTCCCGATAAAAGTTGGTATATACCCCAAGCCCTTGACCGACGAACCCGTCGCCGCAAATTTTAAGCGACGAATAGCCTTCTCTATTTCCGTCCGCCCACTCGGCGTTTGAAGGCACGTCGTAAGCTATCTCGCTTTGATAGAACAAAAGGTATCCGTTTTTACCCTGCCAGACGACGTTGTTTTTCTTGAAGTGTTCCGCAAAAAGCCCGTACGCCACGCAGTTGTCTCCGAATACTTCCATGCCGACGTCGCCTTGGTTTTTATCCCAACCGACGCCGTCGCCGTGGTCGGCTCGCCATAGCCAAACGTTGTCGACGTACGCTCCGTTCGCCTTTATAGACAGCGCGGTTTTGACCGCAACGTTATCCTCTATTCTTCCGCCCACTCTGAAATAGCAATCGAATACTCTTGGGTTTGACGTGAAGCCCTCGTCCGAACCGAAGGACAGCAAACTTTGGCTTGCTATCTTGCCTGCGTCAAACAGTATTCCCGCTATCGAAACGTTATCGGCAAGCGCTTTTATACATTCGTTGCCCGCGGTCGGTATTAACGTCGCAAGCCCGCAGCCTAAGACGACCGTATCGTCTAAAGTGACGCAAACAGGCTGGTCGAGCATATACACCCCGGGATTTAAGAAGAGGTGTTTGCCTTCTTTTAAGGCTCTGTTTATTGTCGTGGCGTTATCCCTGTCGGCTCGGGCAAAATAGATATCCTGCCACGGGATAAGCGTTCCTTCTTCGTTCCAGTCGTAACCGCGAGCGTTCTCGCGTTTTTCGGGAACAAATATGCAGTAACCGTTTTCGTTAAAGGTTAAAAAGGGTTTTTCATAGCTTACCGCCGACCGCTCGACGGTAGTGTATTTAAGCGACGGATAGTTTTCGCTCGGGGCGTTTATCGTGCCTGAGAAAACCATATTCCATACGTTTCCGCTCCAAGCGCCTATTCTCGAATTTTTAGTCAGCCATTGTTGCTGCGAGCCGGACGTCAAATTCTTCATGACGAAACTGTTTCCTACGTAACCGCCGCTGGCGTACCCGCCCGAATCGTGAACGGTAAGGTTGCCTAAAATATTCATTCTCCGAAGCGACGTTCCCTGCGAAACCGCGTAAGTGACGTCGCCCGTTACGGTGAAGTTTTCCGCGCCGCGCCAAAAGTTTATGAGCGCGTTGCCGTTAGCACCGTTTTTGTTTTCGAGATATGAAACCTTTGTATTTTCCGGCGTTTGCCCCAACCCCGCGACCGTGGTGTAATAGACCTGTTTGAAGTTGATTTTGGACGAATATTCGCCTTCGTGCAATAAAAACGCGCGTCTTAAGTCGCTAAACTCCCCTGTGAAGTTATCCTGATAGGTCTTTTCGATAAGGGCGTTTACATATTCGGCGCTGTCGGATGGCGACAGGACGCTGACCGTATCGGCAAAAAAGTCGTCGGGCTGACCGAAGGCGTCAAAACTCTTTATCACTTCGCCGCGAGCAGACTTTAACACCGCTTTATAATAGTAGCCCAAGCGGTCGTCGAAAAATTCTTTCCCCTTTATCCCCTTTGCCACGACCTTAAACTCGCCCTCTTTTGAAGGCGAACTATATAGGTCTAGCGTGCAACCGTCTTCGCACGACCAAAATATTTTGGTCGAACCGCCTTCCACCGCGTAGGAGATTTCGACGGGAATAATTACGCCCGTACTATCCGCGCACGATACGGCTACCGCAAGACAAACGGCGCTCAAAAATATTAAGATGGCAAAGGTCAATTTTTTCATGTCAATAGGTAGCAAAAGCGCTGAAATAATTCATCAATCCTTGGTCAAAAAGGTTGTCCTGCAAGGTCTTGTCGTTCTTGTTGACGCCTATGAGCCTTGCGCGCGAATACAAATCGTACTCGTAGTCCTTCACGGCGGATACTACCGAATAATCTACCACGTAGTCGGGCGTGCCGTGCATGGACCAACCGTATATATCTCCCCTTGAAACGTGGAAGGAATACACCGTTTGCTTCCCGCTCGTCGGGTTATTCAGAATAACGTCGTATTTTCCCAAAACGTCCGTTTCGATATATCTGAACGAACCCATTGCGGTGACCGTGAGCCTTGCGAATTGCTGTCCCCAGTCGCCGGGGTTCGATAAAAGCAAAGTGTATTCGTACTTATAAGTAAAGTCACGGTTGAGTTTGAGCCTTGCATCCATATTGTAACTGACCCTCGCCCCTTCCTGCCCGCCGTTTAGCGGATATACCGTGCTTATAAGTTTATCCCTATCCGTAACGACCGCGTCGGCGTCGTTCGTGATGGTCAAAGGCTTTTCCAGCCCCAACGTTTCCTGATAGGTGAACGTTCCGTAAAGGTTGCTTTTTTCAACTACGTTTTCCGTAGCCTGACAAGATACCGAAAACGGCAAAACGGCTAAGGTCAAAACAAAAATCAATATGATTTTAACGTGTTTTCCGAACATAGTAAAGCCCCCTATCAGTAATTCAAAACGGCTTTATGCCATTCGGCAGCCGCGCCCTTGAAGGTCACTCCGCCGTAAGTTACGGTAAAGTCGTCACCCACCTGTTGCTCGCTCACGCCTTCGCCGAAAGACGAAGAAGTGAAGTGGCTGGTCCAACCTTCGAGATAGTAAGAAAACCTCAATAATTTAGTCTCTCCGTCGGCGGTGTTTAGTAGGTAATATCCGCTCGCTCCGTTAGCGCCGTCCGAAGAGTTTGTTTCCGTTTGCGTTACGAGTAAAACCATCTTGTCGTTTGTCGAACTCTCGTTTGAAAGTGTCAATACCCTGTCGGACGAATCGACCCAAACGACCGAGTCACCCACTAACGCGACGAGATTTCTTTTAGTGGCTTTGCCCAACGTAATCAAAACGTTGTAAAGTCCGCTCACTAAACCGCTCTCGGAAAGCGACACTTGAAATCCTACGTCGCCGGAAGCAAGATTAAACGAACCGTCCTGACGGGTGAAGCGGTAGTTAAAGTTTCTGCCGCCGAACCCGAGCGAAACGTCGTAGCCGTCGCCCGAGCGGCTGAAAGTCGCGCTGACGGCGCCCATATCGACGTTTACCAGCCTGCCGCCGAGTAAAATATAATTATAGTCGAGCGTTCCGCCGTAGTAGGTGACGGAAAGCGTATAGACGTCGGGATTATCTTCATAAGATACGATCTCGGTATGGTAAGCGTTTTCGGGCACCATGATAATCTTGCTCGTCACTTCGAATTCCGACGGAATATAGTTTACCTCCGCCTTGAAATCCATACTTTGAACGTATGCGTTTCCGTCGCCGTCCAACTCTAAAACGGGCGCCGAATCCATCGAATAATGTCTGACCGCCAAGACGTTTACCATGAACGTGCCGACCAATACCGACTCGCCATTATCTATGGTAGCCGTGGCTGTCTTTATTCCTGCGGAAGACGTATCGCAGCTTATAGTAACGTTTTATTCCGCCACGCCGTCAACGACAAGGCTCACACCTTTCGTCGGCAAAGTTTCGCCCACGAGATAGTTGCGCCTGTAATCTTCGGCAAGTTGAGTTTGGCACTCGACTATTCGTATCTCCCCCGCTTTTGCGCCGAGCGCAGCCCAAATGATAAGCCCGCCGAACAATAGGAAGGTAAAAGCAAACGTCGCAATAAATATAACGCTTTGTTTTGTTAGTTTTTTCATACGGCGCCGTTCTCCTTTAATCTACTTTCAAACGACGGCGGAAGGAGCGCGATGATGGACAAAACGTACAGCACGATGCAGGCTATGCTTCTCGGCACGCCTATCGCGTTTGCTTCGACGTCGCCCATATTGTGAACCGTAAAGTATATGCCTATCGGCGACAGGCACGGTATCAAAAACTTGAAAAGCGCCAAGGTCGCGGCTATAACGGCAACGGGCAAAAATATATCGAACGCGAAAAACTTTTTGCCGCTTATTTTCCCGAACAAGAGCATTGCCTCGCTCCACAGCGCTATTATCGATAACGCTATCACCCATCTGTCAGTCTGATAGTGCAGGGCGGAAAACGTCAAAACATGCATTACGAACGCCGCAATGAGCGCAACAAAGGAAAAGCAAATAACCCAAAAACTCCAAGTTTTCATGCGTTTTCCTCCCTTTTTTCTTCATCGTCGGGGTGTTTCGCCCGATCGCCTTTTAGCCATTTCAGCGCCGCAAGAACGATAAGCGTCAACGTCGCCGCAAGATTTGCCCAGTACAAAACCTTCAAAACGTACTGCCACCGGTACAGCGTTCCGCCTACTACGGAATTAGCGTCGAAGCCGTTGAGCGCGTTGCTGTTTGCCACGGCGTACATATAGTAGTGCATATTCTCGTAAAGCGCGGTGAGCATAACGCCGTCCGACTTTACCTTGTTTTTATTGTTATATTCCGGCCAGAAGTTGTTCAAAAGGTTTTCGGCGTTGCTCGTCGCCATAAAGGTGACATTGTTGACCACGCTATCCTGCGGGTTGAAAAACCTTCCGCCGACTACCATGTCGGTCGAACTCAAGCCCTTAAAGCCCCATTCCTTTCTCAAAATGTTCTTCATAAGCCCCGTGTGCGCGTTTACGCCTGCGGCGCCTATTCTCGAGAAGGAAGTCATCAATCCCAACCCCGCGACCTTGTTGCCGAGGGCATTTTCATAACAGACGTCTTCGGCTATCGACTGAAAACCTTTAAGTTCCATTTCCCTTGCCGACTGTTCTTCGACGAACTGGCAAAGTCCTTCTCTATATGACTCCTGGAAGTTGAAAGCAAAGTGTTTGGCGGCAAGTATAGCCCCCTTCGATACCCCGCCTTCCACGAAGTTCTTGCCCATTATATTTGTGAGAACGGGGTCTTCGGAATAGTATTCGTGATTTCTCGAGTTGAAAGGATTTCTGTGAAGATTCATGCCGGGCGCCCACGCTATTGTGTTCTTGCTCCAAAGAGAATCTTCGCCGAATATTTCGCCCTGCTCGTGAAGCAGTTGTTTGTTAAAGGTCGCCGCGACTATGGGTTCGCAACACATATCGGAAGATATGTACGAATAGTTGGCGTCCTGACGGCTTACCGCCATAGGTCCGCTCGTATCGGCTTTCGAGCCTATACCGCGCGTGACGTTTCCGTTAGGTCCGTCTATCTGCCATACTTCCGGCGAGCCGACCGACAAGAACGGGTTACAACTTGTCCCGCCGTAAGGAGAGAGCGCCCACGCCTCGTCAAAGGTTATTTGCTGAACGAGATAATCCCAACGCTCATCGGAATAATCAGCCATCTTCATCTCGGTCACGAGCAAAGGTTCCATGGGGTTTCCTTCGTCGTCCTCCTCTTCCGAGTGGTCCACGCCGAATTTGACGTTATCGGGCGCGGCGCTCGTTCCGAAAGCGTAGACCTTGCTGTCGAGATATTTGGTAAATCCGCTTTGTACGGGAAGATTGACGTAAGCCTTCGGGAAGGTTGCCTGCCAGTCGCTTCTCGTCAGATACGTGACTGTACCCGGGGCGTAATAATTGTAGTCGGCGTCTTCAAGTTGGTTCTCGATGACCGTTCCGCTCGCCGAAGTGGACAAAAATTCCGCGTTCACCCCGTCGGTATCGAAGGGTAATTCGGGGCGCCAGACGATCGCGCCGTCAGGGTTCAAAGTCTGTTCGCCTTCGTAATACAGCGCCGTAGAGTCGACGCCCTTTTTAATTAGTACGTTGTTGAGCGCTTCGTGAGCACCGTTGCCTATCGCAAAGTAATAGTCGGCGTTTTCCAAAATATATCCGCCGACGACTCCGTCGTGCGTAGCCGTCTTGTCGTAGGAAGCGAAGTACTTCATATCCGCCGTGACCGTGACCGTTCTTTGTTCGTCGGGCTCTAAAAGCACCTTTTCAAATGCTACCAGCTGCACGGCGCTCTTTTCCACTTTATGCGCCACGTCGTAAGCGGTATACGGCGACTGAACGAACAGTTCGACCACGCTTTTAGCCGCGACCGAGCCTGTGTTTTTGACGAGTACGTCTACGGAAACGGTCTTTTTATCCATATCGACGGCAAGAGAGTTGTCAACTATCTTTTGAGTAAACGTCGAATAGGACAGCCCGTACCCGAACGTGTACGCAACTTCCTTCGAGTAATCCCACTTTGAAGCCGTCTTCTCGCCGTAGCCTAAGCCCACGGGCGCGGAAGCGTTTCCTTTCTGCTCTACGCAGTCGGCGTATCTCGTTTCATAATAATAATATCCGAAGTAGATGTCTTCGGCAAGCACTATATAGTGCGAATTGTCGTTGTCGGTGTAAGCGGCGGAGTCGAATACGAAGCGGCCTTCGCCGTTTTGAGCGGTCACACCGAAGTTTTGCGCCGCGGGAGACGCCGAAGCGTCTACAGCGTACGTGTCGGAAAGTTTTCCCGACGGGCTCGCCTTGCCCGTCAGAAGTCTTGCTACTCCGTTCATGCCGTAACTTCCCGGAAGCCCTATCCACAAAATTGAGTCCACCCTGTCGTCGTATTTGAGATCGCCTATCTCCATAGCGACTGCGCTCGCGATAAGCACGATCACCTTGTCGGAAACGGCGTCGGCAACGGCTATAAGGTTGGTTTCGTCCTTGGATAGCGACAACGCGCTCTTGGAGCCGTCCGTCTTATCTTCGACGCCGTTCTCGTATCCCGGAACGTACTCGCGCCCTTCGCCGCTCGATCTGCCGATAACGACGATGGCGGCGTCCGAATAATTTCGATAATCTCCGCAATCGGAAAGGGTAACGTTAGGTTCGTTCGCCGAAAAAGGCCCGCCCGAACTTCCGTTCGCCTCGCTACCCTTGACCAAACTCGGAAAGGGCTTGGTCGAATAATAATCTTTCAATCTCGGATTTATTGCGATGTTTTGGTCGGTCAACGCCTTTTCGAGCGTGATCGGCAGTTTTATCGTTCCTTCGGTCGTGGTCACGGTTTGCTCGCGAATGGGGCTGCCGACTATTCCGCCGTATAGAGTTAGCGAAGTATCTCTGAGTTTACCTGCGTTGTCGTAAGTGTAAGCCCTCGATCCTAAAATAGTGACCTTCGGGGAAGAACCGCCGATAGGTAACGCTCCGTTTTCGTTTTTCAGCAAAACGCTGCCTTCTTCGCTCAGTTGCTCGGCTATGCGCTTTCTTTCGGTAAGCATTTCAGCCGTGCTCGAATACTCAGACCTAAACGCGTAGGACTCGGCGGCCGCTCCCGTTGAACTCTTTACGCCCAAAAAATCGTTGACCATATTCCTGTAATCGGAAACTGACGTAACCATTTCCGCGCCCAAAAACAGCGCGAAGAAGAACGCAGTCAAAACGGCTATACCTTTATATAAACCGTACTTTCCGATTTTCGTTTTCCGCCCGTTTTTTTTTGGCTCGGCGGTATCGGTCGTTTCAGGTTGTTCGTCCTTGTCGCTCTTTCTTACCGAAAGCCCTATAATGCCCGCAACGAGATTAAAGACGTTTGCGCAAAGCGCGCCTGCAACGATAAGCTTAACGTATGGTTTGACAGGAGTAGGATCTTTTTTTATCCTTGCCCTTGACGAGCCGCCGAAAGTTATTCCGATCAACGCAAAAATAAACATCAAAAACGCCAAAAACAGCGTTCCGAACGCTTGTTCGTCGTCAAACGCAACTATCGCCATAAAATCAAGAAAAATTATGGACGCAATGAAAGACAGAATACCCACTATCTTTCCTATCGTAGAAAAAACTTTGAAACCCTTCATATTGCTCCCCGAAACTAAAACGGTATTTTCCGATTAAAATTTGTCCCGCCGCCCGTTTGTCGGTACAGATATCGGCAGGCGGCGACGCGCCGTAAAAACCTTGCGCGCAAACTTATATATAATATTGTAAGGCTATTCGACGTAATTGTCAATATTTGTTCAAAACCTTGACAAACGATAAATAATATCGTATAATTCAATCAACATCAATCATATTTTGGTCAAATTATGAACAATCGTCGGTAAAAATGTCTATGAAACACTCGTTAAAAATAATCATCTCTTTTTTTGTTTTCGTACTTGCGTTTGGCGTTTTCGCATCATGCGCGTTTGGAAGTACTCCGACGAATAAGGAAAGTTTGAATAAAATAGAATCCAGATACTCGATAGATTTTCCCGACGACTGGAAGTGCTTGTACAAAAGCAAGTTAAAGGAACTTAGTTTGGGTGTCGGTCCGGTATATTTTGCACTCCGAGTTACAGACGAAAACGACGTATTCTTTTCAGCGTTTAATAACGATAATTACGAGCCGTTTGAAGATATTTACGTAAACTATTCGGAAAAAATAAACACAATTCAAAAAGATATGGATGAGGTTGCCATACCTCAGGATTATAGAGCCGACTTTGAATCCGAGTATCTTTGGAAGGCTATAGTTATCGGTCGATTGTATGAAGATAAAAAACAATGTCAGTCGGAATACAAGACTTTTGTTGATATCGACGCTTTACAAAGCGACTACGATTTATACAAAGTTCACCGACTGTATATGATTTTCAATGTAAACACAAAAATCCTATCTTTAATCAGCGAATAACGTCAAGTACAAAAACCATGCGAAAATTATCTTTCAAAAGTATTATCTCGTTAATAATCGCCGTTTTATTATCGGCGGTATCGTCATGCTCCGTCTCTCTTTCTTCGCCAAAAGAGATTTTACAGGAAAAAGGAGCAAAGTTTTCCGTACACTTTCCCGACGAATGGGACTGTTTATACAAAAGCAAACCGGAAGAGTTTGCTTGGGATAGAGTACTGTTGTATTTCGCGCTTGACGTAACAGACGAACAAAACGTTTTTTTTGATGACTTCATCACAGAAAAAAATGAAGATCTTCAATCACAGTTTCTTTATTATATACAAAGAGTTAACTTGATACAGGACCAATTGGAAGAAGTACAAATCCCTACGGAATATCTTCCGGACTTTGAATCGGAATATGCTTGGAAAGCGGTAGTCATCGGGCAATTGAGAGACGAAACAGAAAAAAAACCACACGAATTATTCTATAATTACGATGCTTTTCAAATAGATCGGATATACGTTTCAAAAATTTTGTACATGGTTTACAACCAACAAAATAAAACGTTGTTAATAGTATATTTTTAAAGGAGATTAAAATTATGAATAAAAAAACAATATTTTCTTTTATCGTTGTATTAGTTTTCGTCACTGTCTTAATTACAAACACTTATTTACCTGTATCTACTTTTGCAGAAACTCTAATGACTACAAACGATGAAGCTGTTGTTATTGAGGAAACAAAAAAAATTGATGATGAAATTTATTTGATAAAAACTAAAACTGACGACATTAAACGCAAGGAATCAGTTATTTATAGAAAACAAACAGAACGAGACATACTAGAATATTTTTACAAAAAAGATACAAGTATAATTGAAGAATTACTCGATCAATTTGATACATACAAAAAAATGTATGAATCATCGGCTATTTCTAATAGTGCACAACTGCTTGATTTAATAAATACTACAGCAGATTTAATAAAAAATTATTATGTTCAAACAAATACTACATATGATGAAGTTCTGCGTCAATCTTATATTGGAAGCAGCATAAGAGCACAGGGAGAGAATGACTCGCCCCAATTTATTATAGATGCAGCCATTTCGTTTTTTAACATTTCTGGATATAAGTTATCTGCAGAACTACTAACATATGCCACAGATAGCTCACACTCAGACAATGAATATACTCCAATTTATGGTAGTAGAGTTTACTCATCGCAAGTAACTTATGACATAATTGAAACACCAAACACAATACAACAATATCCTTTAATTTCCACCCCGCTATTAAACTCTCAATCAAGAAATGAGGAGGATTTATTTTTCGCCTTAAATAACTTTGTAATAGAAGACTTAAATCAGAGTAGCAAAACATATCGAATTACTGATGAATACAATTTTGACAATGCAGCCAATAATTTCATACTACAAATTTTGGTAAATATGTTTAATTCTTATATGCAAAATGGATATATTTACCAATTTAAAACCGTGATCGATGTTGACTTAAATAAACCTGTTAAATTAAATGTTTTATCTTATCAACAAAACAATGGTATTGGTTTTTATGATGTTAATATTAGTAACTACTCTAACACACCTATATCCGTTATTTATAATACAAAAATGTGTAATGAGAATGATGCTCGTAATTGGACAAATCTTGTAGATAATTCTTATGTTGTTATTGAAGCAAACTCAAATGCAACAGTAACAATCTATGAAAATTTTGCAGCCACTCACATAGTATTTAGTTATGTGTTAAATGGAATTAGATTTATAACTTTTGCAGACGGTGTTCAAGTAGGTACACACATAAACGTTGAGCTAAAAGAACAAAATTTTACATCATACACCTACTCGCAATTATTGGGAAAAAACGGAACAAACTGGTTATTGCGTTTAAATAACCCCTATTATTTCACAGTTTCAATTCAATATAACAGCAAATTATGCAATTACAGCGACGCTCGCAATTGGAGTAATCTTAATGATGTAAATACAATTACATTGTTGCCTGGTGAAGAAGTATTTGTTTATATTTCGGAAAATTTTCTTGCAACAACAATTGCTACAAGATTATTTGGGCTCAATAGTGGTATATATGTACTTTACGCATACGCAAATGAGTTGAACGTCAACAATCAAGGCGTGATGAATATGAATACTGAAATAAGATTTAACTATTTGGATATAACAAATCTAGGACGTTCTGGAAGTGGTTGGAGAATAAGAATAACTAATCCATTCTCAGTTGGTATCAGTGTATACTATAATAAAAAAATGTGTAATTACAGTGACGCGCAAAATTGGACAAATCTAAGTGACATTTCGACCATATATATCGCCCCAAACAGTGCTACAACTGTTTATATTTCCGAAAACTGGTTTGCAACATCTATAGCAATGAGTTACATCTATGGGCAAAACAGACTTATAACATATGCAAATGGACTTTCAAATAATGGAGGCATTTCCATACACTACAATCAAATATCACTGTAATGACTTTAAATTAGGAAATGTAATAAAACAACAAAAATGATGCAAAAAAACAATCCACAACATAGTTCTATGCACAATAAAAACAATTACGAACGTAAAAAACTTATCAAAGACCTTTTGAGCGAAAACGAATACCTTTCGGTCAAAAGTATCGCAAAACTCATATACGCAAGTCAGGCGACCGTCAGGCGGGAACTTAACGCCCTTCAAGCCGAAGGGATAGTAAAGCGCACGCGCGGCGGAGCCACTCTTGCCGCGGACACGCAGGAAGAATGGGCTTTCGAGGCAAGGGACAACATTATGAAATCGGAAAAACGTTCCATTGCCGCCGCTTGCGCAAAATTCATCAAAAACGGCTCGTCCGTCTTTTTGGACAGTTCGAGCACTGCCGGCAACGTCATTCCCTTTTTATCCGCTAAAGAGGGCGTGACCGTAGTCACCAACGGCGTCAAGACGGCGCTTTTAGCGAGCAAATACAAAAATATCGAAGTTTTCGTGCTCGGCGGAAAGTTATTATCCTACTCAAACAGCATCGTCGGCTCGAAAACCATTTCGGAGATACTCAATTACCGTTTTGACTACGCGCTTTTGTCGGCGAGCGGACTGGACCAAACGGGCGTATTCACCGACAATAACGCCGAGCAAGCCCAAATAAAAAGGGCGGTGGCGGAAAGATCTACGAACGTGTTTATGCTTGTGGACAGTTCCAAGGTAGGCTCGACCTATATGAACGTTACCTTGCCTTCTCAAAAGGTTACGGCTGTCTTTTGCGACAGGGAACTTCCGCTCGATATAAAACGAGTGTTCGACGAGCATTCCGTTCAGGTGATCATAAGCGACAAAACGGCAAAAAACCCGTCTATAAGTTCGTAAACGGCTTTTTAGGCAAATAACAAAAAAAATATAAAAAGGCGAAGCCATTTCGGCTTCGCCCGTTTTTTTTGCGTTTTTTATTTTACACGTTGGTGCTTGACGGGAACAGCGGCAGTTCAAAGAACCCTGCGCAAACCTCTTGCGAGTATTCCTGACAAGGCGGAATGGTGCAATATCCGTACGACGGCACGAGCAGTTCGACGGGCATAACGACTTTAAGAATAATGGTTGTGCAGCAGTCGATCAAAAACGTGTTTTCGGGAACGTAAGTGCCGATGGTCGACACGAGCGACACGACGGCTTGCACGGTGTACGGAATGACCGACGGTTCGGGAACGAATAATATTACGTCCTGAGTAAAGCAAGCGGTGGAGTTGGCTTTGCCTTCAACGCCGTTGGCGTCGACGTACAAAACTTCCACGGGGATACAGACGGTTGCCTGCACTCTTGCAAAGTTGGGTCTGTCGGCAAGCCTGTCTATCTGCAAGGATTGAAGCGTGCCGGTGGTCGTGGTGCTTCTCGCGCTGACGAAGGTCAACGGATATGTAGGATTTGCCGGAACGTTGTCGGTCAAAGTAAGGGTAACGCCCTCTTCCTGACTTTGTTTTATGCAAGAATCAAAAACCTTATTGACTTCTATACAAACCTTTTCGCAAAGTCCGTTCAAAGGATTACCGGTAATTTGACAAGGGCATCTGTCCGAGTTGAAATTAGAAAAGAACGACATAATTACCTCCTTTTTGTCTTCCGCTAATAATATATGACGCAATCGGGTAATTTTGCCAAACTTTCTAAGATTATTCGATAATACCGCTCTCAAATAATATATCCGAGAGTTTTACGAACTGTTCGGTCGAGAGAGTTTCGCCTCTTGCAAGTAGCGGAACGCCCGCCTTATAAAGCAGCGCCTCGGCTACGGATCTCGATATTTTGTAAGTGTTGATAAGATTATTTTGAAGGGTTTTCCTTCTCGATGAAAACGCGCATCGCACCGCGTCCCTGAAAGCCTTTTTGGATAGCGGATTGTACTTATTTTTGTTTATATCTATCCTGACGACGGCGGAATCCACGTTGGGCACGGGATAAAAGTTCTCGCGCTTGACGTCCATTATCTTATACGCGTCGGCGGTAACGTCTATCGCGACGGTCACCGCGCCGTAATCGGCGGTCGCGCATTTTGCGCAAAAACGGTCGGCGACTTCCTTTTGCACCATTACGACTATTCGCTTGCAGTTTTTAGCCTGCTCTATAAGTTTCATCAAAATGGGCGTAGTGACGTAATAGGGAAGATTGGCAACCACCATATATTCTTCGCCCATTAGCGCTTCGACCGCAGCCATCTCTTGCTTCATAAAGTCACGAAAAACTACTTCTGCGTTTTCAACGCCCGACAAAGTGCGCTCAAGCACGGGTTTTAGGTTAAGGTCTATCTCGTAGCCCACCACCCTTTTCGCCTTTTCGGACAGCGCGCGCGTCAACGTGCCGGCGCCAACGCCTATTTCCAAAACGACGTCCGTTTCGGTCACTCCCGCGCCTTCGACGATTTTTTTTAGCAACGCCTTATCTTCTATAAAGTTTTGTCCGAATCTTTTATTAAACTTGAAATCAGATTCGATTATCGCTCTTTTTACGTCCATCTTTTTCAAAAAAATAAGCCGTTTACGGGCTTATAGACTGGTTTTTAAGAATTTTTGCGCGCCTTTTGAAACAGCGTGAAAAAGTTAAGGTAAAGTTGTTCTTCCAAAGATTTTTCGTCAATATTCAAGGTGTAAGCAAGTTTTGCATACACGTATTTTACAAACGACGGCTCGTTTTTCTGCCCCCTGAAAGGTACGGGCGTCATATAGGGACTATCCGTTTCGGCGAGCAACCTGTCAACGGGGATAGACCTTATTATGTCTTCCTTTTTAGCGTTTTTGAAGGTGGTCGCCCCGCCGAAGGCAAAGTACGCGCCGAGATCGCAGTAGTTTTTTGCCTGTTCCCTGCTCTCGCTGTAACAGTGCATGAGTAGTCCGTTTCCGAGATAGTTCTTGTTGCATTTCAGCACGTCGAGCATATCTTTGGACGCTTCGCGCGAGTGTATGACTATCGGAAGCCCGTTTTCGTAGGCAAGCATTATTTGACTTTCAAACAGGTCTGTCTGCCGCTGTCTGTCAAAAGGCAAATAGTGATAGTCAAGCCCTATCTCGCCGACGGCGATACACTTTTCGTTATTCAAAAGCGGGGCTATAAGCCCGATATCGTTATTTTTATCGGCTTCCTGCGGATGAAATCCCGCGGTGAAAAACACCCCTTCAAACCGCTCGGCTTTTCTCAACGCCGAAAGGCTGCTTTCGTAATCGTATCCGACGTCAACGAGGTATTTTCCGCCTTCCGCCCTGAAATTCTCTACGAGAGTAATTTGGTCGCCGTACTTATCGTTATCCAAATGCGCGTGCGAATCTATCAGCATTATCTTATTCTGCTGCCCACTTGAGCGTTCTCGTCGGGGCTGACGACGATGACGTTTTTACCGTCGTCCGAGCAAAGGATCATCCCCTGACTCTCCACGCCGCAAAGTTTTGCGGGCTTTAAGTTAGCGACGAGCACTATCTTTTTGCCCAACATATCTTCGGGCGAATAGAACTCGGCTATGCCGCTTACGACCGTGCGTTTTTCGTAACCTAAATCGACGGTCAACTTCAAAAGTTTTTTGGACTTTTCGATTTTTTCGCAGGTTAAGACCTTACCCACTCTCAATTCGACTTTGGCAAAGTCATCGACCGTAATTTGCTCGAACTTAGGCTCTTCGACCTTCTTGTTTTGGGCTTGCTGCGCTTTTTTATTCTCTTCGTGACGTTTCATCATCATTTGGCTTATCTCATCCAACTGCTTTTTAACGTCTATTCTCGGGAATATAGGCTGGCTCTTTTTTACGCTTGAGCCAGGCTTCAAGCCGCCGAACTTCATAGCGGAAAAGTCCTTTATATCGCTTGCCGCAATGCCAAAGCAGTCGAGAATTTGCGGCGCCGATTTAGGTAGGAAGGGAAGAAGCGCCGTAGCGCAGTTTCTGATGGCTTCGCAAAGAATATATAATACCGTTCCGAGCCTATTTTTTTTGCTCTCGTCCTTGCCGAGTATCCGAGGGGTGGTCTCGTCGATATACTTGTTGGCTCTTCCGACCACTTTGAATATCTCGATAAGCGCCTTAGGCACGTTTAGTTCGCCTATCGCCGCGGTAACGGCAGGCAAAAGCCCGTCGATCAACGAAATAACTTCCCTGTCGATATCTTCCGTAACGTCGGTTTTCGGCAATATTCCGCCGAAGTATTGATTGACCATTGCCGTCGTTCTCGACACGAGATTGCCAAGGTCGTTTGATAAATCGCTGTTTATTCTGTTCAGAAAGTTTTCGTTGGTGTACACGCCGTCCGAGCCGAAAGGTATCTCGCGTAAAAGGTAATATCTCAAAGCGTCGCTGCCGAAACGAGCGACTATCTCCTTC
>JAFVDA010000084.1 GCA_017478765.1 Clostridia bacterium | reverse complement strand
TCGACCGAAGAGAGTAGTTCTCAATCAAGCGAAGACAGTACTTCGCAGTCGACCGAAGAGAGCAGTTCTCAATCAAGCGAGGACAGTACTTCGCAATCAACCGAAGAGAGCAGTTCTCAATCAAGCGAAGACAGCACTTCGCAATCGACCGAAGAGAGTAGTTCTCAATCAAGCGAAGACAGTACTTCGCAGTCGACCGAAGAGAGCAGTTCTCAATCAAGCGAGGACAGTACTTCGCAATCAACCGAAGAGAGCAGTTCTCAATCAACGGAAGATCCCGAGCAACCGCAGCAACCGGAAGATAGGACCTATAAGATAACCATATCGCTTTCGGGCGGATACTATACGGGAAAGACGGAGATGATCGACGGCGTTATTTATCTCAAAGTCGGCGACAAGTACGATTTCGGTACGCCCTATCGCGGCAACGACTATTTTGCAGGATTTTACGTCAACGGCGTAAAAATAGCGGCGAGCGGGGTTTGGACGATAGAGTCCGATTGCGTTATCACGGTAAAATGGGTGGCGGGTACGCCGATATATTAAAAAAATACGATAAAAATAAAAAGAAGGAATTGACCTATGGCAAACGTTTCTTTGAAAGGTGTGTATAAGTATTACGACAAAAACCCGAAACCGGCTGTTTCAGACTTCAATCTCGAGATACAAGACGGTGAATTTATAGTTTTCGTCGGACCTTCGGGTTGCGGAAAATCGACCACTTTGCGTATGGTCGCGGGGCTTGAAGAAATATCGGAAGGCGAGATAGCCATCGAAGGCAAGGTCGTCAACGATATCGAACCCAAAGACCGCGATATAGCGATGGTTTTCCAAAACTACGCGCTTTATCCGCACATGACCGTCTACGATAATATTGCTTTCAGTTTGAAAATGAAGGGTTTGGAAACACCCGTTCTCGACGAACAGGGCAACCCGATTTTCGACAAAAAAGGGAGACCCGTCGTAAAAAAACGCAGGTACACCAAGCAGGAGATCGACGAGAAGGTGCAAGAAGCCGCGAGAACGCTTGAAATAACCGAATACTTAAAGCGTAAGCCCAAGGCGCTTTCGGGCGGGCAAAGGCAAAGGGTAGCCATCGGTAGGGCGATAGTCCGTAAACCCAAGGTGTTCTTAATGGACGAACCTTTATCAAACCTGGACGCAAAACTCAGAAACCAGATGAGAGCGGAGATAATCGAACTTCGCAAAAAGGTGCAAACGACCTTCATATACGTCACTCACGACCAGGTCGAAGCAATGACCTTGGGGGATAGGATAGTCATTATGAAGGAAGGCGTCATTCAGCAGATCGGAACGCCTACCGAAGTATTCAACTCGCCTGCGAATTTGTTCGTCGCGTGCTTTATCGGCGCGCCGCAAATGAATCTATTTAAGGCAAAACTCGTCAAGACGGAAAAGGGTTACGCCGCTATGTTAGACGGCGTAAAACTGGAGCTTTCCGCCGCCGTGAATGAAAAATTAAAGGCGCAGAACGCGGAAGAAAGAGAAATAATTCTCGGCGTTCGACCCGAACACATAAATCTTGAAAAATCCCCGTCCGACAAAACGCTCACCGCCAAGGTGGATATTTCCGAAATGATGGGCAGCGAACTGCACGTTCACGCCGAGTTCGAGCACGCCATCAAGATAAAGGACGATAACAAAAAGGACGACGAATCGGAAAAAGACCAAAAGAAGATGATCGTTCGTACTCCCCTGTTGGGCTTGCCCGAGACTATCGCCGAAAGCATCAGAACGGGCGGCGAAATATACTTTACGTTTTCGCCGGAAGTAATGCACCTGTTCGACTTCGAGACGGGCAACAGCCTTACCTGATAGCGGGCGGGGGGCTTGAAACATAGCGAAAAATATGTTATGCTTAAATAGAAAGGCGGCTTTGACGTCGCAGTCGATGTCGCCTTGATAATAAGCGTAAAAAAGTGGGGCGTAGTATGCCGACGATCACCGTTAAAGACCTGACAGTAACTTTTATTGAAAACAAAACTCAGACGACTCTTGCTCTCAACGGGCTTGACGCCGAGTTTTTATCGGAAAAGATAAACTGCGTTATAGGTGCTTCGGGTTCGGGCAAGACTACGCTTTTAAAATGCGTTGCGGGGCTATGTAACTACGACGGCGAGATAGCCTTTGACGGCGCAAGCGTGGATAGACTTGCCCCGAAGGACAGGGGTGTAGCGCTCGTTTCTCAGGAATTTGCGCTCTATCCGCACATGACCGTATTCGATAATATCGCCTTTCCGCTAAAAGTAGCGGGCTGTCCGCGCGCAGAGATAATCGGTCGAGTGAACGAGATAGCCGATATTCTCGACTTAAAATATTGTCTTACGAGAAAGCCGAGACATCTGTCGGGCGGGCAGCAACAAAGAGTTGCCTTGGCGCGCGCTCTCGTGAAACGTCCGAGCGTATGTTTGTTCGACGAACCTATGTCTAATTTAGACGCGCAAATGCGATTCAACGAACGCAGGTTTTTGCGGGATTCAATCAAAAAATACGGCTGTACGGCGATATACGTTACTCACGATATCCCGGAAGCCACGGCGCTTGCCGACAAACTTTTCGTTCTCGATAACGGCAAGGTCGCCGTATGCGGCGCTCCGCAGGACGTGTTTACGTCGGACAACCCCGCTATGGCGGCTTTAAGGGGTGAAATCAAATGACCGATCTACGCGTACAAGAATTAAAAAAAGCCCGAAAAAGCGCGGCGTTTTTTATTCTCGTTGCCTTTTTCGGGGCGCTACTTACCGTAGCCGTATGCGCGATCACGACCGCCACTCTCGGAAAAAACGGGGACAGGCTTATTCAGTTTGTAACGACGGCGGAAGCCGTGGTAGGCGGTTGGATGGTTCTGACCGTAATATTGCTTTTTGCAGTACCGCAGATAAAAACGGCGAAGTTTTTCAAAAAAATATCGCTCGTTAAGTTAAACGCGATAAAGTGCCGCGTCGCAGCCGTCGGACAGACGACCACTTCCGCAGACGGAATAAAGGTCAAGGGCGTAGTCGTTAAAGCGGACGATAAGACCGAGCGCATATATCTTTGCCCCGAGCCTACGGCGGAAGGGATAGCCGTCGGCAAAAAATACTCGTTTTTAACGGCGCTCAACTACATTCTCGAAGCGGAGCAAGCCGATGAGTAGACAAAAGAGATCGGACTTACAACCGATCAAATATTATATTTATTACATTATTTGGGCGGTCGTCGCGGCGCTGGTCGTTTCCTGGGTGTTTTCGGCTATAAGGAACAAAAACGACGACAGGGTCAAGGTGTTTATCTGCGCCTACGGCGTGGACGAGAGCCTCGGCGAGCGTTTGACGGCGGACGGCAAAACGCCGATAGTATACGTTCATTCCTCGGAAGAAACCTATTACTATCTTACCTTGCAAACCAAGGGATTAAACGAGAGCGACCTACTGATACTCCCCGAAAGCCAACTGACTTTTGAGCGCGTTACGCAAGCATTTACGCCGCTTGACTCGATCGGTTTGGACTATGCCGCCTTGACTTACGCCGTCGACGGGGTGGCGTACGGCGTCAAAGTGTACGACAAGGAGAATAAAACGGGCTGTCTTACCGACGTTATAACCTACTTTAAGCATGGCGAGCCCGAGGAAGATTACTATCTGTTTTTCAACGGGAATACTGTCGGCGGCGACGGTCGGGGCGAAACCTTAGTCAACGCCGCGGCTGCCGTTGCCCGAATAATTATCGGATAGGTCGGGGGGGACTAAGCTCAATGTTAAAACAAAACTCTCACGATTTTCAAAAAAGCGACCTGCCGAAAAATCGGCGCGAAGTGTTTTTCGATTGCGTAAAACTGCGTTTTCTTTCCTTTTTGGGGCTGGGTGCGGTCATAGCGATATTTATGCTTCCGCTCATCGCAATAACATTTTTGAAGGATAGTTTTGACGCCAACATCTATATTCAAGCGAGCGGCGGCGCTATGACCGAAGAACAGGCGAGCGCGGCGGCGCAGTCGGGTAATTTTATATTTAACGCCGCGGCAGTCGCCTGTTACGCTCTTCTTGCGGTAGGGCTTGCGGGCGTAATTCGCGTTATACGGCAGATTATATGGGCGGAAGGCGTGTTTTTCCGCCAGGATTTTTTTGACGGCGTACGCTTAAACGGCGGGCAATACGTCGTACTTGCGTTTTTTTCGGGGCTAATTGCCCTATTGTTGAGCGTTGCAGCCCCCGTTGACCGAACGACGGCTGTTTTGCTTGCGGCGGTAAGGTTTTCCGCCGTTCTCGTTTTCGCGCCGATAACGCTGTTTTGCGCGGCTCAGACGGCAGTATACAAAAACGGACTTATCAAAACCGTGAAAAACTCGGCGGTATTGTACTTAAAGAGTCTGCCGACCACGTTGCCGTTCGTAGTAGTGTTTTGTCTGCCGTATCTTATTACGCTCATTCCCGTTTTAATAGTAAAATACGTCGCGCTTATAGTGTTTTGCCTGCTCGTCGCTCCGCTTATGCTGACGGCGTGGCTGCTGTACGCTTGTTATATATTCGACAAATTCATCAATAAAGAAAACTTCCCCGAACTGATGGATAAGGGGATACTCGGAAAATAATATTCAGGAATAATTATATGATAAAACTTTGTGCGTTTGCGGACGAATACGACGCAAACCTCGATAGACAAATAGAAGGACTTATAAGAAACGACGTGCACCTTATAGAATTCAGATCGGCTGAAGGCGTGAACGTAGCCGATATGAACGACGAGCAGGTGCTCGCCGCTTACGAAAAACTGACCGAAAACGGAATTCAAGTCTGGTCGATAGGCTCGCCTTTAGGAAAGGTGGACGTAAACTGCGATCTCGACGAATATATGACGGTCGTGGAAAGAATAGCGCGGACGGCGAAACTTATGCGTTGCGACAAGATACGCGGTTTCAGTTTTTATAACGCGCAAAATGGCGGCGAAAGGGTGATAAAATATCTCGGAAAAGCCATTGAAGTATGCGCGCGCTACGGCGCAAAAATATATCACGAGAACGAAAAGGGCATATACGGCGACGTACCCGAAAGGGTTTTGAAACTCAAGGAAAGTTTGCCTGAGCTTCGCCTTGTGTTCGACCCTGCCAACTACGTTCAATGCGGGGTGGACTGCTATCGGGCGATAGATCAACTGTTCCCGTTGACCGATTATTTTCACGTTAAAGACGCGCTTTATTCGGGCGACGTTGTTCCCGCGGGCAAAGGCGTCGGCGCGTTAGACAGGATATTTGAATTGCTGCAAACCGCAAGAAAAGACTTTGTTTTATCGGTCGAACCGCACCTTAAGGTTTTTAGCGGATTCGAGGGGCTGGAAAGAAACGGGCAAATGAAAAGCCAGTACGTTTTCGACAGCAATTATTCGGCGTTCGATTGCGCCTGCAGAGCCGTCAAAAAACTGCTTGCCGACTACGATTTTAAGCACGTGGAAGGCGGTTACGTCAGGGAGTGAAACAAATTTGGAAAAGCTGAAATTTTTGATCGTCGGGTTAGGAAACCAAGGAACTTTTTACGCCCGATTGTTTTTGGAAGGCAAGATAAAAAACGGAGAACTCGCCGCCGTATGCGACGCCGATCAAGCGCGTATAGCCGCGTTTTCGGATAGGTTTTCGTTTGGCGGAAAAACCTATTTGGACTACCGATCGGCTTACGAAGCGGGAGGCTTTAACGCGGTGATAGTGGCTACGCCCCACTACTCGCACGCCGAGATAGTCACCTTCTTTTTGGATAGGAACGTAAACGTGCTATGCGACAAGCCTGCCGGCGTGTACGCCAAGCAAGTCGAGGCGATGAATGAGAGCGCAAGGCGCTCCAAAGCCGCGTTTTCCATGATGTTCAATCAAAGAACTTCGCCCGTATATGCGCTTATGCGGCAGATGATAGCGAGCGGTAAGCTCGGAAAGGTAACGCGCGTAGTGTGGCAGATAACCGACTGGTTCAGGACGGAGAGTTACTATAAGTCGGGCGGTTGGCGCGCGACCTGGAAGGGCGAGGGCGGCGGAGTGCTTATCAATCAATGTCCGCACCAACTCGATCTTCTCGTACATATATTAGGCAAATTACCCAAGGCGGTCAACGCCTTTTGCGGCTACGGCAAGTGGCACGACGTTGAAGTGGAAGACGACGTTACCGCGTATATGGAGTACGACGACGGCGCCACGGGCGTGTTTATCGCAACGACGGGCGAGGCGCCCGGCAAAAACCTTTTGGAAATATCGGGAACGCTCGGTAGGTTGGTTTGCGAAAACGGAACGCAGTTGACGTTTTATAAAAACGAGATAGACAGTCTCGTGTTTTCAAAGACGAGCGAACAGGGATTTTCAAAGCCGAACGTCGAACGGGTGCAACTGACGCCTCAGGGCGACAACGCTCAACACGTCGGCATAATAAACAACTTTACGAACGCCGTTTTGGGGCTCGAAACATTGTTCGTCGACGGTACGGAAGGCATTTTGAGCGTGCAACTTATGAACGCCATGGAACTATCGGGCTGGGAGGGCGGAAAACGCGTGAGCGTTCCCGTCGATCCGGACGAATACCTTAAAAAACTCAACCAGTTGAGATAACAAAGTTTAATCGTCGGTTTTGCGCTAAAAAAACGCGGGATCGACCGTAGTTTTCATTTCTTCTATCTATATACCCCGCTTGCGCAGTCGGCGCAGGTCGGGGTATATGACTTTTTACGAAAAAAAACAAAAAAACAGGCTCAAAAAGCCTGTTTTTTTGTGTGTTAAAATTTGTTTAACTTTGTAAAAATCGTAGATCGCAAGGTTTTTATACGGTGGGTTTATCAAGACCTGTCGAGCGGAATGGTCACTTTAACTACGGTGCCGCCGCCCTCGCGCGGGGAGACGGTCAAGGAGCCGTTACACATCAAACGCAGCCTTTCGCGAATGTTGCCAAGCGCTATATGCGGATGGTCGTCGGCGCTATTCCGAAAACCCGGTCCGTCGTCTTCAACGATTATCTCGCTAACCCAATCGGTCATTCTCGTGACGACGGAAATATGAATGGGCGCGTTGCTGCCCCTTAAGCCGTGAACGACGGCGTTTTCCACGATGGGCTGAAGCGTCAAAGGCGGCAGGCGGAAGGAAGTGTGCGGCACAAAAAAACTTACGAACAGGCTATCCTCGAACTGCGCCTGCTCTATCGCAAGATAGGCTTTGGTGTGTTTGAGTTCTTCGCTAAAGGGGATAGTGTCTTCGCTTGCGATGGCGGCGAAGTTTTTCCTTAGATACGTGGTAAAGTCCAAAGTGACCTGTTTTGCTTTAGCGGCGTCCTGATCGCAAAGATAGTATATGCCCATCAACGAATTATAAATAAAGTGCGGACGCATTTGCAAAACCATAATGTTTGCGCGTTGCTTGGCTATTTCTCGCTGCTGGCGCGCGTTTTGTTCCATGTTGTCGGAAATTATCAGCGCGAACATAACGAGCGCCAATATCGCCATGCCGAATGCGACCAGCAATTCTATGGAAACAAACATATGGACTACCAACGCCATACTCATGGGCAACATGTAGATCATAAGCCCTACGAAGTATTTTTTCGATAACGCTTTTCTGCGTTTGACGGCGTACGCCACGTTAAATACGAGTATGCATAGCATGGGCGCGACTGTGAGAGCGTACAAAGGTCCGCGGACGTACTTGTTGTCAGCCGTAACGTAATAGAACACGTCCGTAAACAAAGAGAGTATAAGCATGAACGAATAAACCGACAAAAACGCCATTATCGACAAAAAAAGCGGACTGTTTTTTATCGGTTCTCCCGTGGCGTGCAAAAGGAAAATGGTCGGCATAAATATAGGTACCGAAAGCAAAAGCGATTCAAAAAAATACACGACTTTTTCGACCTTGGCTTTTGTCGGATCGTACCAAAAGATAAGCCCCAAAAAGCAAACTACGGCGCACAAAAAAAGCAGCGTGAAAAGCCAAATAAAATAGCGTTTGCTCCACTTGTCGAGCGAAGGGGTGAAGGCGGAGACTATAACGCCGAACAGCATGATAACTATTATCGCGCCGCCGAGCGAAAACGAGATTATATCAAACGGACTCATTTGGGATCTCGCCTCCCGTCCAGAACGGAAATCTCAACTTTTCAAGTTGTTTTCTGACGCCGTCTGCGGTGATGGGTTTTAACATAAACCCGCTTGCTCCCGTGTTCCAGGCGTCAAGAGAATAATCGGGGTATGCGGTCAGAAAAACCACGTTGGTGCGCGGGTTTATC
>JAFVDA010000083.1 GCA_017478765.1 Clostridia bacterium | reverse complement strand
TTTTTCAATTCAAAAAAGCCGTAACCGCGACTGTACGTCGGCGTGACGCCGTTTAGTTTAACGGTTTTTCTGTCGGCGATGAAATCTTCGGCAAGTTGAACGGGCGCCGAATATCCGCCGATAGCGTCGAAAGCCAAACGCTCGATCTTGCGTTGAAACCTTACGCCCGCCATCACGTCCGAGCCGTCGAAGTCACTTCTTTTGACCTGACAAACAACGGCGCTATTAGCGTTTGCCCCGTCACGAGCGTAATTGCTCATTCCGTTGACGACCAGCATATTTTTCTCCGACGCCGACGGCACGACCACTCCGCCCGGGCACATACAAAAGGAAAACACCGCCCTTTCCGTCAAGTGGCTGACCACCTTATAGTCGGCTACGGGCAGCATAGGATTTTTATAATTGTCGCCGTATCGGTCGGCGTTTATGATCTCTTGAAGTTGTTCTATTCTGAAACCTACGGCGAACTCTTTGTTTTCCATTCCGACGCCGAGACGATTGAGATATTCAAAAGTATCTCGACTGCTGTGACCTATGCAAAGCATTACGCCGTCGGCAGGGTATTCGCCCTTATCGGTCACGACTCCGCGAACTTTGCTTCCGCTAACTATAAGCCCCGTGACCGTTTCCGAAAAGTAAAAACTACCGCCCAGCCTTTGTATCTCGAGCCGCATATTTTTAACGACTTCGGGGAGCCTGTCGCTGCCGACGTGGGGCTTATTTAAGTATAAAATGTCTTCCGGCGCGCCGAAACTTACGAAGTCACGCAAAACTCGGCGTATTTCCGGGCTATTCACCTGAGTATTCAATTTGCCGTCCGAAAACGTTCCCGCTCCGCCTTCGCCGAATTGAACGTTGCTATCGGGATCGAGTTGCCCGCCGTCCGTAAAAGTCTTGACGGTTTTTACCCTGTCTTCCACCCTTTCGCCGCGCTCGAACACTTTAACTTTCACGCCGTGACGGACAAGATTGAGCGCCGCGCTAAGCCCTGCGGGACCTGCGCCCACGACTATCACGCTCCTGCCGCCAACCTGCTCGTAAACCTTTTCGCTCGGCTCGTCGCCCTCGTATAAATTGACCGTATAGCAAAATTTGATTTGGCTTTTTATTCGCGCGTCTACCGATTTTTTTACTATAACTAAACTTGACACGTTTCTACGTTTCAAACCAGATTTTTTGAGCGCTCTAACTAAAACCGTATTTTGGTCTTCACCGAGTAAAATATTAACGCTTACCGATCTCATTTGAAACTCTCCGACACGACCATGGCGCTCGAATACGCCCACTGAAGATTATATCCGCCGCAGTCGCCGTCAACGTCCAGTATCTCACCCGTAAAATACAGTCCGCGGCACAGTTTACTTTCCATAGTTTTTTTGTTTACGGCGCGCGTATCAACGCCGCCGTGCGTGACTTGCGAAAACTCGAATCCGCCCACGCCGTCTATTTTGACGGGATAATTTTTTACAAGTTCCACGGCGCTTTTTATAGTATTGTCGTCGACCGAACTTAATGGCATATCGTGTATTCCCAATCGAAGAGCAACGTGTTCCGAAAAAGCGCTGTGAACGTATCCTGTAAGCATATTTTTCGCCGCGACGTCGGGATAAAACCCTCTCTTGTTTTTTAATGCGTCTACGACGAGCGCGAATTTATATTCAGGTAAAAAGTCAACTGAAAACAGCGGTTTTTTCGTCGACGAAATTTCACTTGACAGATCGAATACCGAATTGCCGCTTACGCCTTTTTCGGTTATCAAAAAGTCGCCCACGCTATTTTTGACAGGCTTATCCCCGTCAACAAGCGTTACGGACGCAAAATGCTTTATACCCTTCAAACCCTTCGGAAACGTTGAACTCAAAACGAACGTAAGGGACGGATACAACTTGGTTATTGTATGTCCTAACGTTTCGGCAAGACGATAGGAACTGCCGTCGGTGCCGAGATTTTGACCGGACTTTCCGCCGCAAGAGAGAACGACGTTTTCCGTTTTATACGTTTGTCCGTCCGCCGTTTTTAATAAAAAACAATCCCCTGTCTTTTTTATATCCTTAACGAAAGCGCCCGTGACGACGTAATCGGCAAGCGGTAGCCTTAAGGCGTCGAGTACGCTTGCGGAAACTCTGCTCAAAGGATAGACTCTCCCGTTTTCTCTCGTCAACAAAAGACCGCGCCGAGCGAAAAACCGCTCGACCGATGCGTTATCGTACTTTTTCAGGGCGTACTCGATAAAATCCGTCCGACCGCCGTGATAAAACGAAAGGTCCAGCCTGTCGTTGGTAAGATTACATCTTCCGTTACCGGTAACGAGTATCTTTTTACCCACACGGTCGTTTCTTTCGAGAATCAGAAAATCTTTGAAGTTGTTTTCGAGAAGCGCTCCGCCCAAAACGAGCGCGGAATAGCCTCCGCCCACAATGATAAGTTTTTTCATATCAAAACAAATTTTATCATATTTTCGTTCAAAAAACTACTATATTTAATTAAATAATTGACTAATTGCGCCAAATAACTTAAAATATAATGGAAAAACAAACTTTAGGTGAATTATGTTTGACAAACTGATAGAATACTATTCCCAAAACCCCGCGCTTTTATATTATACGATCGGCGCGATCGCGCTCGGAATAATTTTAGGCGTTGCCGTCGTCATACTATCCAAAAGTTTAAGGATACGCCGCGAACAAAAACAAATGACAATGCAAGCCATCGAAACTTTGCAAGCGGAAATAAAGCCTTCTAACGAGCAAGCGGAAAACGAGCCTGTCGAGCCAACTCCCGCTCAAGAAACAGCGCCGAGCGAGCAAAACGAACAAACCGATTTGTCGAAGGATACTCAAGCCCCCCAAACCGAAACGCAATCCGAGAGGGAAAACACTTCGGACGAGAAAAAGTCGGACAAACCCTCGCGCAAGAAAAAACAGCAGGTCAAAGACGAATTGTCCGCTACCGCCGACGACAACGTAATCAATCAAACGCAAGCTCAGCCCGAAGAACAAAAACGCAAGCCGACTTCAACCAGATATGCCGGCAAATGGATCATTTTTGAAGAAAACGGAAGGTTTTACGCCAATCTCGTTGCGTCAAACGGCGAGATTCTTTTAAGAACCGAAGCCTATTCGGCGCTGTCGGGCATAAAGAGCGGTATCGAAACCATAAACAAAAACGTAAAAGCCGATAACTTTGCTCTTTCCATAGACAAAAACGGTAAATACTTTTTCAAACTGTATTCTTCCAAAACGAGACTTTTGTGCGTTTCCGAAGTTTACGCGAACAAGACTTTGTGCGAGCGCGCCGTCGAATCGGTCAAGCGCTTCAGCCAAACGGCGGTCGTAGTAAGAGAAAAGGACGCTCAACAAAACCAGCAACAATAATTCAATATGGTTAAGTAGTTAAAACAGCCGAGCGGGACTTACTCCCCGCTCGGCTGCTATTTTTTTGTACAAATAAAAACGCGTCGGCGATTATTTGGGTCGTCGACGCGTTATTATTATTTTTTGCAATATTTTACAGTATGTCAAGGTTTTTCTTAAATACGCGCCTGAAGTCCTGCGCGGCGGTCTTGGCTTCCTTGATTTCAAGATCGGCGTCGGAAACGATTTCCGTTTTCATGATCACCGAATCGCCGAGTACGTCGCAAACTATACCTGAAACGCATCCGGACTTGCTTCTGTCGAGACTTTCGGCGATTCTCATCATAATGCCGAGTTTTCTGATAACGTCAACGTCCTGCTCGTTCATGAATTCGCGATACTTGTTGAATTCGCTCATTGAAAAGTCGTCGTTCTTATAAATGGATATGACGAGCGCCGCCATAACTATCTCCTTTTGAGAGATGCCGTAGAGCGCCGAATTCAAAGCGATGTAACTGGAATGCTTTTGATAGTCGTAATACTTGATGGACGAACCTGTGTCGTGAAGCATTGCGGCGACCTTCAAAATCTTCAGATACTGGCGCGGGAACTTGTGCAGAACGCGCAGTTGACGGAACAGTTGTACGGAAATATTCAAAACCTGCTCGACGTGTTTCTCGTTGCAGTTGTAGAACTTGACTAAGGTCATCAAACTATAAGTCAAAACGTCGGAAATGGGTTTTTCAAAGGTCATCGGCATAGCGTAGTTGAACATTAAACCTTCTCTCAAACCGCAGCCGGAGATGACCATTTCGTTAAATCCGCAGTACTTGGTTATCGACTTTACCGCCGCGAGCGCGCTGGGCAAAATGTCCGCTCTCGTGGAGGAAACGCCCTTGATACGTTTTTTCTTATCGAGATCCATACCGTTCAAACGTTCGTAAATGGATAAAAACTCTTCGTTCTCGATGTGATAGTTATGCACTATCGGGTACGGGCTCTTTTTGATGAGTTTGGATATTCTCCCTAAACTCCTGAACGAACCGCCGACCAAGATAAGTTGCGTTTCGGGATCCATGTCTTTTAGCCATTCGATATTCTTGAATTGTTCGGTAAAGAACTCTTCAACCTTTTTGGCTTGCTCTTCGGGAGAAATGCCTTCGGCTGCGTAAAGTTCGGTAAGCGTTATCGCGCCGAACGGCAAAGTCGCGTACTCCAACAGGTTGCGCCTGTTGTAGTGAATAATCTTCGTACTGCCGCCGCTGACTTCTAAAATAAGCCCTTTGGGTATATCCATGGTGTTGATTATACCGCGATAGATATACATCGCCTCTTCTTCGGCGGACAGGACCTTCAACTTGACTCCGCAAGCCGTGGATATTTCCTCCAAGAAACTGCGCTGATTTTTAGCGCGACGAACAGCCGCCGTAGCGACCGCGATTATTCTTTCAATCCCGTAAGCGTCGCAAAGCTTGCGGAACATCTTTAATGTTTTTAACGTCTCGGCAATCCTTTGGGGTTTCAAAAATCCGTCACGCTCCATATCTTTGCCGAGCCTGACGCTTTCCTTCAACTGATCGATGACCATAAAATGTCCGTCACCAAGCATCTGAACGATAACTAACCTTGCGGAATTAGAGCCTAAATCGATAATGCCGATTTTTTCCACTTGATACACTCCTTAAACTCTTAGTAAAAACTCCTATCGTAATTTACGATAATAACTTCCCCATCAGATACATACAAATTTTTGTTTTATTATATAATATAGTCAAACAAATTTCAAGTCTTTTTCTAAGATTTATGCAAATTATACTAAAAATTTTCTCGCAAAGAACATTTTGTTTTTTCATCGCCCGTATCGCCAAAACTTTTTGTTTGAATAATCAAGGCATTTTGCGTGATGACGAAAATAAATTTTGATAAAAAGTAATATGTGCAAATTGCATAAATACTTTTGTAAAAATACACAAATAAATTATCACAAACAATATTTCAGCCACCGTTTTTATTTCTTTTTTTAAGGGTTTTTATCAGTCCGAAAACGCCTATCGCAAGCAAAAACAAACCGAAGGACGTTTTCAAAAAACGCCCGTCAAAATTTTTTACGAACAGCGACGTAAGCGTCGAGCAAAAAAGCGCGGGGATAATTATCGGGACCGCCGTTTTTACGCTGACTAATTTATTTTTGAAGTGATTTATAAGGCTGACGACCGCCACGGGAATAAACGACGCAAGGTTTATAAGTTGCGCCGTCTTTTGTTCTACGCCCATAATAAGAGTAAGCATCGGAATAAGCGCGCTTCCTCCGCCCATTCCCATTCCGCCGAGCGTTCCTCCTAGCGCGCCTATCAGCGCAAAAACGATAATTTCCATACTAAAAAATCTCCGATAATCGCGTTATAGCCCTACTTTTCAGTTAAAAAACAGGTATTTTACCCCGACGAAAATAGTTAGTAAGTAGAATGCCGTCGACAGTATTTTTGAATTGATTTTTTTAAGCGCGACCGAACCGAGCGCCCCGCCTACTATCCCGCCTACCGCAACGGGTAAGCCTATCGAGAACGGATACTCGACGTGGGTAAGATAGGCTATCAGCGCGGCGACGGTCACGGGGAGAATAATAAGTATCGCCGTTGCGTGCGAGCGTTTTTCGTCCATACGCAAAACGTTTTCGAGCATAGGAACGACTACCATTCCGCCCCCGCCGCCGAACAGTCCGCTTATAACGCCTGCCGCGGCGCCGACGGCAAGGCTTTTTAATAATGATTTTTTCATATAAAAACATTATGTGTAAATAAAAATCAACTATAAAAGATATTTTGATATAAAA
>JAFVDA010000082.1 GCA_017478765.1 Clostridia bacterium | reverse complement strand
TTGATAAGTTCGGCGAGCGGGTCTTGAAGTCTTCTTGCTATGGACACCGCCGAACGCTCGGACACGTCGTAATCGGGGAACTCTTCGGCGCCCAGTTTTGAAGCGGAATACACGGAAGCGCCCGCTTCGCTGACGACGATATACGCAACTTTATGCGTGAGCCTTTCGTCCTTTATAAGTTCGGAAACGAATATCTCAGACTCTTTTGACGCCGTGCCGTTACCTATGGATATAACGTCGACTTCGTACTTGTTTATCAAGCCTATAAGCGTCTTTTTGGCTTCTTCGACCTTGCTTTGCGGAGGAGTGGGGAACACGACCGTTTTATCGAGAACCTTACCCGTCTTGTCCACTACGGCTATCTTGCAGCCCGTTCTGTACGCGGGGTCGAAGCCCATGGTGACCTTGTCTTTTACGGGCGGTTGCATAAGCAATGGTTTCAGGTTGACTTCAAACATTTTTATAGCCTGTTCGCTCGCTTCGGCCGTGAGATATGAACGAATCTCCCTCTCTATGGAAGGATAGATTAGCCTGTCGTATGCGTCGGCAACGGCTTCTTCGACGAGATAGGTCGTTATGCTTCCCGCTTTGACGAAAAACGCCGAACATATCCTTAAAGCAAATTGCTTGTCTATCGCAACTTTGACCTTAAGATAGCCCTCGTTTTCGCCCCTGTTTATGGCGAGAACGCGGTGGCTCTTTATCTCCGATACGGGCTCGCTGTAATCGGCGTACATCTCGTAGGTCTTTGCGCCTTCGCCTTCGGCGTTTGTAAGTTTGGAAGATATTTCGCCCGCGCGCAAGAAAACGGCGCGAAGTTTTTTACGAAGTTCCGCGTCGTCGCTGACCGTTTCGGCGATAATATCCTTTGCTCCGTCCAAGGCGTCATTCACGCTATTAACGCCCAGTTCTTCGTTGATATACGGCTCGGCAAGCGTTTTAACGTCGCCCTCCGTCACCGATTGTTCCAAAATGAGTTTTGCAAGCGGTTCCAGCCCTTTGGCTATAGCGATGGTCGCTCTCGTCTTGCGTTTTTGCTTGTAAGGTCTATACACGTCCTCTACTTCGGTCAGCGTTTCGCAAGAAGCGATTTTCTCAGCCAACTCTTCGGTGAGTTTTCCTTGCTCTTCGATTGCGGCGGTAACGTCTTCCTTTCTTTTTTCAAGATTTCTAAGATAGGTCAATCTGTCCGACAGTTCTCTTAAAACCTGATCGTCGATATGCCCAGTCATCTCTTTACGGTAACGAGCGATAAAAGGAATGGTGTTTCCTTCGTCAAGAAGGGAGATAACGTTTTTTACGTTGTCTTCTCTCAGTTTGAATTCTTGAGTTATTCTTTGTAAAATGTCCATAGGTTTCTCCGTTATTTATTGTATAGCGCTCGAAAAAATTCGGGCAAAATCAATTTTTAAGTATAAGATATCCGTCGGAATGAAGCGTAAACTCGTTCGAGTAAGCCGTTTCGCCGAACTTTATCAAGGGCTGACTGAATTTGAGTTTTACGTCGCTTTCGTTTCTCGATACGGCTACAAAAACCCTTTCGTCTAAGTATTGCCGTTCGTAAACGAGAACGTATCTATCCCGATAGATTATTTTTGCAGTCCCTCTCTTTATCGCGTCGCTACTTTCGCGAACGGAGCCAAGCCACCTGAAAAAATCAAGCATGTCTTTATCTTCCGAGCCGTAAGGATAGCACCGTCTGTTATACGGATCGAGATCGCCCGTCAAACCCGCTTCATCGCCGTAGTAGACGGACGGCGTGCCGTATAAAGTGTAGGTCAGAACGTACGCAATTTCAGATAGTCGCTTGCCGCGAGCGTACTGCTCTTCGTCCAAACGTTCGTATTTTAGCATATCCTTGTCGGTCACCACTCTGTTTCGCCCGAGAACGGTTATTATTCTCGGCGTGTCGTGAGTGGATAAAACGTTCATCAACCTTTTAAGATCGGCGCTCGAATAATTGTTTACTTGCTCGCAAATGAGCCTAGCAAGTTCTGTCGTATCCTGCTTTAACAAAAAACTAACTATAGCGTCTTTAAGCGGATAGTTCATTACCGAATCCAGTTCGTCGCCCAAAAAGTATTTTCTACGTTTTCCGTAGGCTATCTTGTTGGTGGCGTCCTCCCAAACCTCGCCTATAACCGCGTTATCGTGCGAGAAGTTTTTAACGGTCTTTCTTATTCTTTGCCAAAAGCTCTCGTCAAGTTCGTCTACGACGTCCAGCCTTACGCCCTTAAAGCCGAGTTTGAAGTACTTTGGCAGCACCTTTTCCACTATGAAATCCTGAAAATCTTTCGAACCCTTTTTTATTGACGGAAGGTTTATAAAATCCCACCAACAAACGTAGTCGTCGGGATATTTTTTGAAATCGTACCAAGGATAATACTTACTCTTTTTTGAATTGTACGCGCCCACCTCATCGTAACTTCGATACCTGTTAAAATACGCGCTGTCAGCCCCAGTATGATTGTATACTCCGTCAAAAACGAAAGATATACCGAGTTTTTCCGCTTTTTTCAAAAGCCGCTTTAAGTCGGCTTCCGTTCCCAAAACGGGATCGACGGTGAGATAATCGCCCGTATCGTATCCATGAGAAGAGTAGGCTTTTGATATGGGGTTCAGATACACTACACCCACTCCTAGGCTCTTCAAATATTCGAGTTTACTTTCTATTCCCTTGAAATTCCCGCCGAAAAACTCGTTGTTTTTGACCAAGCCTTGCTCGTTGCGATAGGTAGGTTCGCCGCCCCAGTCGTCGCGCTTTATCTTGTCAAAGCCGACTTCAAAGTCGCCGACTCTGCAAAATCTGTCGGGGAATATCTGATAGATTATCTTGCCGTTGATAACGTTACTGTCGTCGACGCCGCCTTCCCTGAAAACGGTCAACTGAAAGTTATCAAACGAACCCTTCTCGGCATATAGGTCGGCGTTTCTGCCGAACCTTTCGGAATTAGTCGCAAAGTGATACCAGTAAAGTCCCGCGGGAAGAGTCAAGTACGCAAAAAAGCCACCCGACGATTTTCTCATCGGGTAAGCGACTTCTTTACCTGTGAAGTCGTTTTTTACGTACAAGGTAAGTTTACCTTTGTCCGCAGAAAACGCCGTTAGTTTTAATTTCGTTGTATCGCTTACCGCGCCGATAACGCTTTTGCAAACGCTATCGAGCGGGTTGAAATATATATGCATGACAATTTATCGCCTATAATACGCGACCGACTGCTGTTTTGGGTTTTAGTATCTTATTATTTGACTACTTTAAGTTTCCAGATGTTTTCGGCGTATTCCTTTATCGCTCTGTCCGCCGAGAAAAATCCGCTCGACGCCACGTTCATAAGCGAAGCCTTCGCCCACTTGGTCTTGTTTTGATAGTCGTTGTCGATAACGCCTTTTGTTTCCGTATAAGAATGGAAGTCGGCAAGGCACATATAGGGGTCGGCTATCGGCGAATTTGTCGTAAGATAGTTTGCGAAAAGTTCAAAACTTACGCCCGCGTATCCGCGCTTTAAGCTGTCGATTATTCTTTGAAGTTTGGGATTTGTGTTGTAATAGGTACTTGCGTTATAGCCGTGCTTCCACATATCTTCCACTTCGTCCGCTTTCAGACCGAAAATGTAGATATTGTCTTCGCCGACCTGCTCGTACATTTCAACGTTAGCCCCGTCCATCGTGCCGATGGTCAACGCGCCGTTTATCATAAACTTCATGTTACCCGTGCCGCTGGCTTCCTTCCCCGCCAAAGATATTTGTTCGGAAAGTTCGGTTGCCGGCATCAACAGTTCCGCAAGAGTTACCGAATAGTTTTCAAGGTAAACGACCTTTATCTTATCCCTTACCCTTTGGTCGGGATATTCGTTTATCTCTTTTGCCAAGCAACAAATCAGTTTGATGATCTGCTTAGCCATATAGTATCCGGGCGCCGCCTTCGCGCCGAAGATAAAGGTCTTGGGCTGAACGGGCATATCGGGGTTTGCCTTTAATTCCTCAAACAAGTTGATTATATAAAGGGCAAATAAAAGTTGACGTTTATACTCGTGCATACGCTTTGCCTGCACGTCGAACATTGAGTCGGGATCGACGATTATGCCGTTATGCGTTTCGATATATTTGGCAAGTTGCAACTTCTTCAACTTCTTTATCTCGAGCATACGGGACAAAACGGTCTTGTCTTTGGCAAACTCCTTAAAGTCCGCAAGCCTTTCCGGCTCCAAAACAAACCTATCGCCGATACATTCGGTTATAAGCCCCGTAAGCTCGGGGTTTGCCTGACACAGCCAGCGCCTGTGCGCTATACCGTTGGTGACGTTGGTAAACTTATCGGGCGTCATACGAGCGAAGTCGCGGAAAATGCTTTCCTTTATTATATCGCTGTGAAGCGCGGAAACGCCGTTGACCTTGTACGAGCCGAGAACGGCAAGGTTTGCCATCTTGACTCTTCCGTGCGCCAAAACGGACATTCTGTCAATTCGGTTCCAGTCTCCCGGGTATTTTTCCCACAGTTGCGCGCAAAATCTTTGGTTAATCTCTTTAATTATAGCGTAAATCCTCGGAAGTCTTCTCTCGATAAGATCTTCGCTCCAGACTTCGAGCGCTTCGGCAAGAACCGTATGGTTGGTGTACGCAATCGTTCTCGTGGTGATATCCCACGCCTTTTCCCATGAATAACCGTGTTCGTCCATCAGCAGACGCATGAGTTCCGGCACGGCAAGCGCCGGGTGGGTATCGTTGATATGAATGGCAACCTTCTCGGGAAGATTGTCAAATGTCTTATATCTGTGCAAATGATCTTGCAAAATGTTTTGGAGTGACGCCGAAACGAGCAAGTATTGCTGTTTGAGTCTTAAAGATTTACCTTCAAAGTGATTATCCGAAGGATAAAGAACCTTGGAAATAAGTTCGGCTTCCGTACTTTCCTTCATGCATTGAGCGTAGTCGCCCTGCGAGAACATATGCATATCGAAGGTCTTGGTGCTTCTCGCGCTCCAAAGCCTTAATACCGATACGGCTTCGCTGTCTTTTCCCGATATCATCATATCGTACGGAACGGCTTCGACTTCGACCGCGTCGACGTGTCTTATTTTTACGCCCTGCTCGGTCCAGTCTTCTATGATCCTTCCGTCAAATTTGACTTTGAAAGACCTGTCGGCGCGTTGAGTAAGCCACACTTCGCCGCCCGGAAGCCATTCGTCCGGCAGTTCCATTTGCCAGCCGTCTACTATTTTTTGTTTGAACAGTCCGTACTCGTAACGAATGGAAAACCCGTAGGTAGGATAGTCGAGCGTTGCGAGAGCGTCCATATAGCACGCGGCAAGTCTTCCCAAACCGCCGTTTCCCAGCCCTGCGTCGGGTTCTAATTCGTATAGATCGTCCAAAGTGACGTTAAAAAATGCGAGCGCGTCGCTCAAAGCCTTTCCTATGCCCAGATTGTAGACGTTGTTCTTCAAGGATCTGCCGAGCAAAAACTCCATGCAAAGGTAGTAAACGCGCTTCCCTTTTGCGTCGTGAGTCGCCTTGCGATACTTGTTGCGTTTTTCGAGAAGTATATCTCTTACCGTCATGACGACGGCTTTATAAAGTTGTTCTTTGGTACATTCGCCGGGAGTTACGCCGAAAAACCTTGAAAGTTTTCCGATGATTATCTCCTTGGCTTCTTTTTTAGTAAAATTCTTTTCGTCCATTTAATTCTCCGATATGTATATCAAAGACCCGCGAAGGTCTTTTTAATGTCGCTTATAATATGTTACGCCGAAAAACGACCTTTTTGTTATTTGTATAGATCGTATAGTTTTTCGTACTGCTCGGCGGAAACGTTCCAGGAAAAATCAGTAGTCATAGCCGTTTTCATAAGTTCCGACCAAACCTTCTTGTTGCCGAAGGTATATACGGCGTCTTTGATGACGTAGAGCATTTCGTGAGCGTTGTAGTTATTGAATGCAAAACCGTTGCCGCTCACTCTTCCGTCGTTATACGGGGTAATGCTGTCGGCAAGTCCGCCCGTTCTTCTGACGACGGGAATAGTTCCGTAACGGCAGGCTATCATTTGCGACAGACCGCAAGGCTCCTGCTTGCTCGGCATAAGGAATATATCCGCGCCCGAATAAATTTTTGACGACAAATCCTTATTGTATGCAATTATCGTCTTGCATTTTCCGCTGTAATTTTCGGCTACGTAGTTAAAGTAACCTTCGTAGTACGCTTCGCCCTTACCTAAAATAACCACTTGCACGTCTTCGGCGAGCAGTTCTTCGAGTACGGCTTTGACAAGATCGAGCCCCTTATGGGAAACAAGCCTTGAAATAATCGCAATAACGGGGACGTCCGCCCTTTCAGGAAGATTTAGCATCTTTTGAAGTTGAGCCTTACATACGGCTTTTCCCGACGTATCTTTTGCCGAATAGTTGGCAAACAGGTGCGTATCGGTTTGAGGATCGTACAACTTTTGATCGATGCCGTTCAAAATACCCGTCAACTTTTCCGTGTTGGCGTTGACGATATATTGAAGCCCATGAGCAAAGAACGGGTCTTTTATCTCGTTGGCGTACGTTCTGCTGACGGTGGTGACGTAGTCGGCGCATTGAATGGCGCCCTTCATAAGATTAAGACAGCCGTCGTAGTCAAGCAGCGGCTCGACGTTCCCCGGAAGCCCGAAAAGGTCTTCCAAAAGTTCCTTGCCGTACTTTCCTTGATATTCGATATTGTGTATAGTGAATATCGCCCTGACCTTCTCGTAGCCGTAAAGCCCCGCGTAAATGGTCTTTAAGTACACCACGGAAAGCGCGGTTTGCCAGTCGTGGCAATGCATGATGTCGGGATAATAGTCGAGAACGCGCATGGCTTCCAAAGCCGCTCTCGAAAAGAAAGCAAAACGCTCGCCGTCGTCATAGTGACCGTAAAGCGTATCGCGCTTAAAATAATACTCGTTATCCACAAAATAGAAGGTAACGCCGTTCTTTTTATAGGAGAATAATCCGCAATACTGATTTCTCCACGCAACGGGAACGTTGAAGTTTCCAAGATAGGTAAGATGAGTTTTGTAGCCCTCTTCCATCGTGCCGTAAAGGGGCAAAATGACTCTTACGTCGTAATTACCCCTTTCCGCAAGCGATACGGGAAGCGAGCCTATAACGTCGGCAAGTCCGCCCGTTGCTATAAACGGATTTGCTTCGGAAGCAACGAACAGCACCGAACGTTTACGTTCGACGTTTACCGTCACCTTATCCTCGGCGGGTTTTTTCTTAGCGGTTCTCTTTGCCGTTTTCTTTTCGGCGGGTTGCGCCGTTTGAGTTTGTACGGTTGATTTCTTTTTTGCCATATTCATTTCCTTTTTTTATTATTAAAACACGCGTAAACCGTCGATCAAAAAAACCGACGGTTTATTCTTGTTATATTACAGTTTCCTTAGGAATATAGAACGGGTGGTTTTCCGCGCCCGAAAGCGTTCTTCTGTCTCTTACGACAACGCCCTTATCTACTACAAGATTATTGAGCGTTACGTTTTCGCCCGTGATGACGCCTTTCATAAGCACGCAGTTTTTGATTACCGTGCCGCGGCTTATCTTTACGCCCCTAAATAGTACGCTGTTATAGACTTCGCCTTCTATCTCGCAGCCGTCGGATACGAGCGATTTTTTAACTATGGAGTTTGCGCCGTATTTGGTGGGCGCGGAGTCCTTGACCATAGTGTAAATTTCCGCTCCGCCAAAGAGTTTTTTACGGGTTTCGATATCCAAAAGCCCCAAAGTTACGTCAAAGTAGCGTTGAAGGGAAGATATCTCTTCAAAGTAACCTTTATGCTCGTAGGCGGTGACTTTGAGCCTATGAAGGTTTCTGCCGACGGCGTCCTTTATAAAGTGCGTCCTGCCGTGAGAAATGGCTTCGGACACGATGGACGTCAATAACATTCTCTTCATAATGATGATATTGCCGTAAATATTGACCTTGCCCTGCATTCTCGGGTCGATGGTTATCTCTTTGACGACGTTGTCGGAGTCTATCTTCAAAATGGTGTTGTTGGTGCCGGATATCTCGACGGCGTTCTTCTTGACGTACAAAAGCGTTACGTCCGAAGCCGTTTCGATATGGAATTTGAGCATATCGTTATAGTCCATGTTGTAGACGGAATTTGCGTCCGACATGACGACGTATTCTTCCGTACAACGCATGATGAAGCCCAAAACGGTTTTGAGCGCTTCCAAACGGGTGGAATAAAGCGAAGTGGAATCTATTTCGCCGAAGGGCGGAAGAAGCACGAACCCGCCGTTCTTTCTCGCCAAGTCCCATTCCTTACCGCTGCCGACGTGATCCATCAAAGATCGATAGTTCCTGTTGGTGATAACGCCGACGTGGGTTACGCCCGAGTTTACCATACTCGACAAAACGAAGTCGATAAGTCTGTATCTGCCGCCGAACGGTATGGACGCCATGGTCCTGTTGGTGGTCAGTTCGGGAACGTTGCTGTCGTGAATATTGGAAAAAACGATACCTAATGCGTTCATAACTTATCTTACACCTCCACTATATCGCCGGCAACAACCGTTTCGCCGTCGCCTACTTTGTAATCTCTTCCGATAACGGCGATCTTTCTTTCGCCTTCGGTCTTTCCGCCTACCCTGGCGTTTTTACCTACGGTGACGTTCTCGTCCAGAATGGCGTTTTCGACAACGGCGCCCGCACCTATGACGGTTCCGCTGAATATTACGCTGTTTTTGACGACCGCGCCACGCATTATCGTGACGTTGTTGCCGAGAACGGAGTTGACAACCGTACCGTCAACCATACACCCCAAAGACACGAGCGAGTTGGAAAGTTGACCGTGTTCTCCGACGTAATGCGGAGGCGCGATGGGGTTTCTCGAATGTATTCTCCATTCGGTGTCGGTTATGTCGAATTCGGGAGCGTCGCCAAGCAGGTCCATATTTGCGTCGTATAGAGAATCTATGGTTCCTACGTCCTTCCAGTAGCC
>JAFVDA010000081.1 GCA_017478765.1 Clostridia bacterium | reverse complement strand
TCAACGAGATGGTCGACGAGTTTATCGACGGCGGCTTCAATTACTTTGACACGGCTCACGGCTATCACGAAGGTTTCAGCGAAGTCGCCATTCGTAAATGCGTGGTCGACAGATACGACCGTTCGCGCTTTGTTCTTACGGATAAACTGACGGAAGACTATTTCAAAAGAGAAGAGGATATCGAGCCATTTTTTGAAAAACAACTGTCAATTTGCGGCGTCGAGTACTTCGACTTTTATTTAATGCACGCGCAAAACGCCACCGTTTACGAGCATTTTAAGCGCTGTCGCGCCTATGAAAAGGCTTTACTGTTCAAGGCTCAGGGAAGAATAAAACATTTCGGCATTTCCTTCCACGACAGGGCGGAAGTTCTTGAAAATATTTTGACCGAATATCCGCAGATAGAAGTCGTGCAGATACAATATAACTATCTCGATGATGACGATCCCGCCGTGCAGGGCAAAAAATGCCTTGAAGTTTGCGAAAAATTCAATAAGCCCGTAATCGTAATGGAGCCTATTAAGGGCGGCAATCTCGTTCGGCTTCCCGAGGACGTTTCCGCGCTGTTTTCGGGCTACGACGTCACTCCCGCCGCGCTTGCGCTGCGTTTCGCCGCAACGCCCAAGAGCGTTATGATGGTACTATCGGGTATGAAAACTATAAAGGACGTTGCCGAAAACGTGAAACTTATGTCCGACTTCGAGCCGATATCGGAGCGAGAAAAGCAACTTATTGAAGCCGTCAAAAAACTTCTTCGCAGTAAAAATATGATAGCGTGTACGGCTTGCCGATATTGCGTGGAAGGCTGCCCCAAACGTATTTCGATTCCCGATCTTTTCGCCTGCTTCAACGCAAAAAAACACTTTCACGACTGGAACGCCGCCTTTTATTATAACGACGTTTATACCGTCAAAAACGGAAAGGCGAGCGACTGCATTGCTTGCGGAAAGTGCGAAAGATCGTGTCCGCAAAAACTTCAAATTCGCGCTTTATTGAAGCAAGTCGCGAAAGAATTTGAAAACTGACGACGACAAAAGTTTGGCTATAAGTTGATTATCGGCTTATTTTAAGCCCGAACGTCCGTTTTATTCCGCTTAAAAAACACTTTTATATAATTATGATAAACGATTGACAATCGCACGACGATATGTTAAAATAACAAGGTATTAAGATAACTAATACTTGTTCGGAGGGCTTTAATATGAAACGCATTAAAACTTTGACTACCAAAAATCTTTGCGAAAGCGCTAAAAAGGGCGGTTGCGGAGAGTGCCAAACTTCTTGCCAATCTGCTTGCAAGACGAGTTGCGGTATAGCCAATCAAAAATGTGAAAACGATAAAAAATAACGTTTGAAACCGCCGAACATACGGCGGTTTTTTTTCGTAAAAAATATTTTAATTCTGCGATTACTTTACTTTTGTAATTATGATACACCAGTATAAACTATTCGACACTAACGTCGTTATCGACGTGTTTTCTTCTTCCGTCCACGTTGTGGACGATTTGGCGTATGACGTTATCGCAAGTTACGAGACGGATTCGCGTGATAAGATGGTTTCCCAAATGCTTAAAAAGTACGGCTCGGCTATAACCGAAGCCGACGTAAACGATTGTATCGATGACGTCGAACAACTAATAGCGGAGGGTAAACTCTTTACCAAAGATACCTATAAGCCCTTGGCGGGCGAGCTTAAAGAGCGTTCAAAAGGGATAATCAAAGCGCTTTGCTTGCACGTTGCGCACGCCTGCAACTTAAACTGCGAGTATTGCTTTGCTTCCCAAGGCAAATATCACGGCGAAAGGGCGCTTATGAGCTTTGAAGTCGGCAAGCGCGCGCTCGACTTTTTGATCGATCATTCGGGAACGAGAAGAAATCTCGAAGTGGACTTTTTCGGCGGAGAGCCGCTACTCAATTTTCAGGTCGTCAAGGACCTCGTAAAGTACGCAAGGAGCGTCGAGAAGGAAAAAAATAAGAACTTCCGCTTTACTTTGACGACCAACGGCGTGCTTATCGACGACGACGTTATAGACTTTTGCAATCGTGAGATGAGCAACGTCGTTCTGTCTCTCGACGGAAGAAAGAGCGTGCACGACAGGTTCAGAGTGGACTATCAAGGAAAAGGCAGTTACGACGTTATCGTGCCCAAGTTCCAAAAACTCGTTAAAGCGCGCGGCAATAAAAACTATTATATGCGCGGAACTTTCACGCACTATAACCCCGATTTTTTAGAAGACGTTATGACCATGTATAACCTCGGCTTTACGGAACTTAGCATGGAACCCGTGGTTTGCGCCGAGGGCGATAAGTCCAAACTTACCGAGCAAGATCTCCCCATCGTTATGGAGCAGTACGAGAAGCTCGCGCAAGTCATGAATGAAAAGCGGATTGAAGGTAAGCCCTTTACGTTCTATCACTATATGCTCGATCTCAACGACGGGCCTTGCGTTTATAAGCGTATATCGGGGTGCGGATCGGGAACGGAATATATGGCGGTAACGCCTACGGGCGATCTGTATCCCTGCCATCAATTCGTCGGGGAGCAAAAGTTTTTGCTCGGCAACGTCTTTGACGGCGTTAAGAATTCTGAAACGCAGGCGGAATTTGCCGATTGCAACGTTTACTCTCGCCCCGAGTGCGAAAACTGCTGGGCAAAACTGTACTGTTCGGGCGGATGCGCCGCCAACTCCTACCACGCCACGGGTAGCGTAAAAGGCGTTTACGAGTACGGTTGCAAACTATTCAAAAAACGTATGGAATGCGCAATTTGGCTGCAAGCCCAAAAGATGCTCGAAGACTAAACTATGAACACCCCTATTTGCGACTTTGTTGAAAGTTACGCTCAAAAAAACTTAATAAGAGCGCATATCCCGGGGCATAAGGGAAAGGGGTTATCGGGACTTGAAAACCTCGACATAACCGAGATAGTCGGCGCCGACGGGTTGTTTTGCCCCGACGGGATAATAGCCGAGAGCGAGCGTAACGCCGCGAGCGTGTTCGGTAGCGCAAGGACGGTTTATTCGACCGAAGGCAGTACGTTTTCAATAAAGGCGATGTTGTATCTGACGGAAAGATACGCCGTCGAAACGGCAAAGAACAAACTTGTTTTTGCCGTCAGGAACGCTCATTCGTCCTTTATCGCGGGAGCCGTCCAAAACGGTCTTAAGGTTGAGTGGATAGTCGGAGACGGCAACCTGTTGACGCAAAACGTTACGCCGAGCGACGTGGACGCCGCATTAAAACAAGCGGAGCAAAAACCCGTCGCCGTATACGTCACAAGCCCCGATTATCTTGGGCATATCGCCGACGTTGCCGGCATAAAAAAGGTTTGCGAACGCTACGGGGTACTGCTTATCGTGGATAACGCTCACGGCGCGTATCTTAAATTTTTAAGCCGAGATATTCACCCTATAACGCTTGGCGCCGATATGTGCGCCGACTCGGCGCATAAGACCTTGCCCTGCCTTGGCGGCGGTGGGTATTTACACTTAAACCATAGCGTTTATGAAGTTATAGGCGGATATTTGCCCATGGCGTATTCGTTGTTTGCTTCGACGAGTCCGTCGTATCTGATACTTCGATCGCTCGATAAACTCAACCCCTATCTTGACGGAGAGTATAGTTTTGACCTTAAAAAGTTCGTTAAAAAACTCGACGAGATAAAACAAAAGTTAAAAGACAAATACGTACTCGTCGGCGAAGAACCGTTAAAACTTACAGTCGACTTTAAGCCTTACGGCTACACGGGCGTAGAGGCGAGCGGATATTTGTACGAAAAAGGCTTGGTCGTCGAGTACGCCGACGACGATAACGTCGTTATGATGTTTTCGACAAATACCGCATTAGACGGCTTGGAAAAAGTTTACTCTATTTTGAATGAAATGCCCAAAAAGCCCGCTATAAGTCGATTTTCGCCCAAAATTGCTTTGCCTGAGCGTGTGATGGACGTAAGAGATGCGCTTCTCTATCCGTCCGAAACGGTAAGTTTAAGTGAAGCCGTAGGAAGAGTGTTCGGCGCGAACGCGGTAAGTTGTCCGCCTGCCGTTCCCGTCCTATACGCGGGCGAGTTGATAGGCGAAAAGGAAAAAGCATTGCTCGAGTATTACGGCGTAAAAAAATTACGAGTGGTCAAATAAAAAAGTATAAAAACCCTCCGCAACCGTCAACAATAGGTAGCGGAGGTATTTTTATGAATTTGATTGAAAGCACTACTTATCACAATCTTGCAAGGGCTTATTCGAGCGAATGTCAGGCGATGGTCAGATATAAGTTTATAGAATACGGCGCAAGATACAACAAGCTGAACGTTTTGGCGGAAACTATAGATAGGATCGTCTATAACGAGTTTAACCACGCTCGAATCCTTTACACCAAAATTCAGGACGCGAGCGACGAGCAGATCGACAATATCGAGATAGAACAGGGCGTTCCTTTCAGAGAAAAGTGGGACTTGAAGGAAAACCTGCGCCTTGCCGCGCTCGACGAAGAGAAGGAAGTCACCGTCTACAAGTCTTTTGCGAAGACCGCTCAAAAGGAAGGGTTTAACGAGATTGCCGAGTTGTTTACTCAACTTGCGAGAATAGAAGATAAGCACAGAAAGACTTTTTCAGAACTTTACGAGCAAATGAACGCCGATAGTATGTACAAAAAGGATAAGCCCGTCAAATGGAAGTGTACGGCTTGCGGTTACGAAAGTTTCGACGGCGCTGCTTTCGATAAATGTCCCGTTTGTCAAGCCGAACAAGGTCAGGTGGCGTTGGTGTTGAAAAACCCCGTATAATATTGACCGAATAAGATAAAAAGTCGGATAACGAAAAACGGTCTTGCGAGTGAAAACCGCAAGACCGTTTTTGAGTTTTTTTATACTATTATATTCCCTGTTCTATCATAGCCTTTGCGACCTTCAAAAAGCCCGCCACGTTGGCGCCGGCAACCAAGTCGGATCCCAAGCCGTATTCTTTTTTGGCGGCTTCAATTTGATCGTAAATACCGTTCATTATGGCAAACAACGTTTTGTCTACCTGTTCGCTCGTCCAGGAAAGTCTCTGCGAGTTCTGCACCATTTCCAACCCCGAAACGGCAACTCCGCCGGCGTTTGAAGCCTTTGCGGGACAGACGACTACGCCTGAATTTTGAAGGTAATAAATAGCTTCGGGTTGTGTGGGCATATTCGCCGCTTCGTTAAGATATCTAACCCCCATATCCGCAAACTTTTTAGCGTCGTCAAGCGTTATTTCGTTTTGGGTGGCGCATGGCATGTATACGTCGGCTTTAACCAAGCCCCAAGGCTTGGCGCCTTTTATAAACTTGCCGCCGAAACGCTCGGCAAAGCGTTCTTTGCTCTCTCCCGATAGGCGACTTTCCGTCATTTGCTCGACCGCTTGCTTTGACATTCCGTTTTCAAAATAGATATATCCGTCATGCCCCGAAACGGTCAACACCTTGCCGTTTAACTCGATTATCTTTTTAGCTGCGCCCCAGGCGACGTTGCCGAATCCCGACAGGGCGAAGGTCTTGCCGTCCATTTTATCGCCGCGCTCAAGCATTACTCTTTGTAAAAAAT
>JAFVDA010000080.1 GCA_017478765.1 Clostridia bacterium | reverse complement strand
TTTTTTATTGTCTTTTACGTAATTTTTACGACATTTTGATAAAAGTTAAGATAAAAGCCGTATAATATAACGAAAATTATACTTTACGGCACGAGCGTAAATGTTGTATAATAAACCTATCGACGGGGGCGAAAAGAAACTCGTTTGCCCACCGAAAAGCATAAAAGGAGAGAATAATGCAAGCAGTTATCAAAACCGAAAACCTCACGAAAAAATTCGGCGATAAGTTAGCGGTCGACTCGCTTAATCTTACGGTAAACCGCGGCGATATATACGGGTTTATCGGAAGAAACGGCGCCGGCAAGACCACGGCGATGAAACTAATACTCAATCTTTTGACGCCGACCGAAGGGCGCGTTACGCTATTTGGTCAAACGCCCGACCAAGTTACGCTCAAAAAGGTCGGTTCGCTCATAGAATCCCCCGCCCTTTACGGCGGAGCGACCGCTTACGAAAACCTGTATAGGGTAAGCCTTTTAACAGGCGGCACGAAGGACGAGATCATGAGCATACTCGAATTCGTAGGACTTGGCGACGTAAAAAACAAAAAGGTCAAACAGTTTTCGCTCGGAATGAAGCAAAGACTCGGTATAGCCGTAGCCCTGATGGGCAACCCCGAACTACTCATTCTCGACGAGCCCATAAACGGCTTGGACCCCAAGGGGATAAAGGAGATAAGAGAACTCATACTCAAAATAAACCGCGAGAAAAACGTCACTTTTTTGATTTCCAGCCACGTTTTATCCGAACTGGAAAAGATAGCGACCACCTACGCCCTTATCGAAAATGGCAGGCTTATCGAAGAGATATCAGCCGAAAAACTTGAAAAACTGCTCGAAAAGAACGTTTTCGCCGTCGTCGACGACGTTCAAAAAGCCAAACGCATTATCGAAGAGCAGTTTGGCGTTACCGTCAGAATAGATACGGAAAGAAGCGCGGTTATCGCCGCGCAGTCGGCGGACAAAATAGACGCCGTTTGCAAAGCGCTCGTACTCGGCGGCGTCGCCGTGAAAGAGCTTAAACCCGAAGGGATAGATTTTGAACAATACTTTTTGACAAGGACGGGCGTGGAAAAATGAAAAATCTTTTGAAGTTCGAGCTGAGAAAACTCGTTAAAAACCCGTTGTTCTACATTTTAATGGGCGTTATCGTGGCGCTTATAGCTATTAGCGCGGTGTCTTTCAAAGTAGTCTCGACCATGCTCCCTAAAAATACCGAAGAAGCCCCCAACGAGTTCATTCTCGCCCTTACCGTTTCTTCGAGCGACTTCTTTATGCAAACGCTTTCGCAATCCAACTTCACTTTAATTATCGCGATATTTGCAACCATTTTAGCCATCAGCGACGACAAAGGATTTGCGAAAAACGTTATATCCCGCGGTTATTCGAGAGAAAAAGTATTTTTAAGCCGCTATCTGGTTTCGCTACTGTCAACCGCTATTTTATTGCTCGTTGCCTTCGGCTCGTCCTATCCCGTAGCCAACCTTATTCTCGGCGCTACCGACGCGCTCCCCGAACACGCGTTCCTACTCGTTTTAGGGCAATGTCTTTCGGCTTTTGCCATTAGCACCGTTTACTTTTTGATAGCAACTCTCGTTAATAATATTGCGCTCGGCATAATAATAAGCGTAATAGCGCCGAGCATAGTCACTCTTATTCTCGGTATAATCGACGCGATAGCAAAACTGCAAACGGTAAAAGTCACGACCTTTTGGGTGGACTCGTTTATCGGAACGTTTTCTTCCGTTCCGACTACGGCGCAAACGATCATTACCGTCGTAATGGCTGCCGTCTACATCGCACTCGGAATAGTTCTCGGGCTGATCGTTTCAAAGAAAAAACAATATTAAAATAATCACGCAAAAACCGCGGCTTCGATAATGAAACCGCGGTTTTATTTTTATTATTATATTATTTGATAATATCGTTTACCACCTGCGAAGCGATGATAAGCCCGGCAACGGACGGCACGAACGCAATAGACGCAGGAGCAGGTCTTCCGCCTTTTAAGGGAGCGCCGTCGACCTTTGCGGGCGTTATCGGCTGTTCCTTGGAATACACGACTTTAAGACTGTCAACGCCGCGTTTTTTAAGTTCCGAGCGCATAACTTTTGCGAGCGGACAAACGCTCGTTTGATAGATATCCGCAACTTCCAGCCGCGTAGGATCGGTCTTATTGCCCGTTCCCATACAGGATATGACAGGGCAGCCGCACGCCTTGGCTTTCATAACGACGGCTATCTTCGCCGTGACCGTATCGACGGCGTCAACGACGTAATCGTAGACGGAAAAATCAAACTCGTCGGCGTTATCGGGAAGAAAAAACACTCTGTTTGCCGTAACTTTACATTTGGGGTTTATAGAAAGTATTCGCTCTTTTATAACATCTACCTTAGGTCTACCCACCGTATCGACGGTTGCGATTATCTGGCGGTTTATATTGCTTTGATCGACTACGTCGTTATCGAAAACGTCGATCGCGCCGACGGCGCACCTTGCGAGCGCTTCGACCACGTAGCCGCCTACCCCGCCCACGCCGAACACGGCGACTCGGGAACCGACAAGTTTATTAAGGTTTTCTTCGCCGATAAGCATTTGCGTGCGAAGGAAGGAAGTATCCATAAAACTCAAATTTCCAAAATATACGATCTGCGCCTTTTTACCGGAATAGCGTCAAAATACTTCCATTGTTTTTGTATCGAAAGGTTGTATTCAAGACACAAATTGGTTTCAAAGTGGTCTATATCGTGCGACTGCAAATATTCGTCCATCGCGACGATAAAAAAGCTGTTTATGCCCACTCCTTGATACTCGGGCAAAACGCCCACGAGCCCCAGGTCGATTATCTTGGGCTTTTTAAGTATACTCAAAAGTTTGAAAATCGCCCTTAACGTCAAGTGTCCGCCGTCCAGCCGCATGGCTTCGCCTATATTAGGCATAACGAATCCGAACGCGACCACTTTATCCGATTTGTCGACTACGGGGATAATGCAGTCGTTTTGTATGACCAACTTGAACTGCCCCAAAATCTCTTTGCGCATCTTTTCCGTCATGGGAACGGTGCCGTAAAGTTTGGAATACGACTCATCCAGACAATCGAACACCTTGTCGGCGTAAGTTTTCAAAAATTCGCTTATATTCTTGCTTTTTGCAAGGCGTAAACCGTACTTTTCGGCAACGTAATCGCGAACCTTTCTAACCATTGCCATCTCGGCTTGGTTGTACTTAGAACGCACCTGAAATTCTATCCAGTCGACTTCCTTTGTAAAACCGTAATTTTCCACCAAAACGGGATAATAGTCGAAGTTGTACTGCTCTTCAAAGGTTTGCACCTTGTCGAATCCTTCGACGAGAAGCCCTTCCCTTTCCAGATCGGAAAACCCGAGCGGACCGCAAATCTTTTCCATTCCGCGTTCTCTCGCCCATTTGACGGCGGTATCAAAAAGCAAATTTGCGACCTTTTGATCGTTTACGCAGTCAAAAAAGTGAAATCTCGCGCGCTTTTCTCCCGTCTTTTCGTTGGAAACGCGTTGAATAAACGGACTTATCCTTCCAAGCGGCTTGCCGTTATCGTCAAGGCACAAATAATATTCGGCTTCACACGATTCATAGTAGTAGTAATTCTTATTAAAAACGGCTTTATCGTTCATATAAAGCGTGGGTACGAAGTACTCGTTATCTTTATATAGTCTGTTGGCAAACTCTAAAAATATTTTGCGGTCCTTTGCCGTTTCAACTCTTTTTATTATCATTTAATAAAACTCGCTTATTCTTATTTTGCGTATAGTTTATAGAGTATTTTGTCAACTAACTTTTGCGGTAAAATTCTGCTCAACAAAACTAACAATTTATAATCAAACCCGACTATCGCGTAAGGCTTGGGGCTTTTTATTTTGGCTTGCTTTAATATGACCTTCGCCACCTTATCGGGGCTTACGCCGCCGCGCTCGTCCTTTTCCATTCGAGCGACCGAGCGCGCTATCCTGTCGCCGTAAACTTCTTCGCCCAGCGTATTTTTGTCACGCGAGTCGGTAAACGAAGTTTTGGTATCTCCGGGAAGCACCGCAACGACTCTGACGCCGTAAGTTCTCACTTCCAAGTCGAGCGCTCTCGAAAAATACAATACGGCGGATTTGGTTGCCGTATAATAGGTCTGAAAGGGTATGGGAAGAAGCCCCGCCACGCTCGAAAGGTTTATTATCCTGCCTTTCGACATCCTAAGATATTTGAGCGCCAAACGGCAACTTTTTTCCACAGATAAAAGATTGAGATCTATTATCTTTTTGACCTGCTCGTCGGTCGTAAACTCCACCGCGCCGCTTATTCCGAGCCCCGCGTTATTCACGAGAAGGTCGATGGAGCCTTCCCTTTCAAAAATTTCCGCATAAACGGCTTCGAGACGGGCACAATCGGTAACGTTGCAACAAACCGCCTTAACGCCATCGCAAGACTTACCCGAACGCGAAAGCCCGTAAACGATATACCCGGCCTCTTTAAGAATACGGGCGGTGGAAAGACCTATGCCCTTTGACGCGCCCGTAACTATCGCAACTTTACTCATTTTTAAGAATATCGATTACTTCTGCTATCTTGTCGGACGCAATATCCATCTGCTCTTTGGTGTGCGTAGCCGTATAGCTCGTGCGAAGCAGCGCCTGCCCCACGGGGGTGGCGGGAGATACTACGGGATTGACGTATACTCCGCGCTCGAGCAGCAGTTTACACGCAAGATAAGCCTTCTCGTCCTGATAGACGTAAATGGGGATAATGGGGGTGGTCGCTTGGATTATCGGAACGTTTTTCTCCAACAGTTTTTGACGCATATATTTGGAGATATCGGCAAGCGCCCTCACCCTTTCGGGTTCTCTTTGAAGTATTTCAAGCGACTTTGCGGCGCACGCAACGGACGCGGGCGTCATGGAAGCGCTGAATATAAACGGTCTCGACGAGTGACGGACGTATTCGACCACCTTCTTCGTGGAAGCCATATATCCGCCGAGGGAAGCAAGCGACTTGGAAAAAGTACCCATATAGATATCCACTTGGTCTTCCAAGCCGAAATATTCGGCGGTACCCCTGCCGCCTTCGCCCAAAACGCCCAGACCGTGGGCGTCGTCGACCATTACTCTCGCACCGTATTTTTGCGCAAGCGCGACTATCTCGGGAAGTTTTGCAATATCGCCGCTCATCGAGAAAACGCCGTCGGTAACGATGAGTTTGCCGCCGTTCTCGCCTTCAAGGCGTTTGAGTTTGGCTTCCAGATCGTTCATATCCGAATGGTTGTATCTTATCATTTTTGCGTAGGAAAGTTTACAGCCGTCGTAAATGGAGGCGTGGTTTTCCTTATCGCAAAGTATGTAATCCCCCAGCCCGGCGATACTGCTGATTATGCCGAGATTGCTCTGAAACCCCGTCGAAAAGGTCATTACGGCTTCTTTCCTTAAAAACTTGGCAAGGTTTTCTTCAAGTTGAACGTGGATATCGAGCGTGCCGTTCAAGAATCTGCTTCCCGAACAGCCCGAGCCGTACTTTTCGAGCGCCTCGACGCCCGCTTTGACGACTTCGGGGTGGCTGGTAAGCCCGAGATAGTTGTTCGAGCCTATCATTATGACGTCGCGGCCTTCCATGATCACCTGCGTGTCCTGTTTGCTGGTCAAAGTATGAAAATACGGATAAAGCCCCGATTGTTTAGCGCGTTCAAGTTGCTCGTGATGGGAACATTTTTCAAAAAGATCCATTATAAAATTCCTTGTTAAATTGGTTAGTATTGAAATTTTTGAATATCGGGCGCAACGAACGTCCGAACATATATTTTGTATTATATAATAATACTACCCGTTTTGTCAAACGATATGTTCTCAAATTCGTGGGTTAGCGGGTTTTAGCGAAAACTACGCTTTAAGTTCCGACGATAATCGACCTATTACGGAAAAAAAGCATAAGAAAAACCGTTTTCGTAAGCGATAGTTTAACTATCGTTTTTTTACGAAAACGGTCTTTCTCACTGTTTATGTTCGCTAAAACAGAATAAAAACTAAATATGTTTAATATTACTTTTTGTAATACGTCGTACCGTCGATGACTATATATTCGCCGTCGTTATCCTTGCCCCTGTTGAAGGAGTAGGTGGTTTCCGTAGTGGTAGTATCGCCGTCGTTATTCTTAGTTACCTTCGTAAAGGTTATGGTCTCGTTTCCTTGGTCGTCTTTATCTACTTTGTAAGTGTAGTTGACTTCAACTGTAGTAGATCCGCTCTTGGACGTAGTAATTACTTTAACGTTGTTTCCGCTGAACTCGTAGGTAGTATCGGCTAAAAGCCCGGAAGCGGAGTAAGTTCCGCTGAGAGTCGAACAAGCTACGAGCGAAAAGCCAAGCGCCAGCGTGAGAAGTGCGACTGCAATGACCGAAAAAAGTTTTTTCATAACAAATATATCTCCTATATTATTATTTTGTTCGAGAAATAATAAAAATTTACGAAATCTTAAAATAATCCGTAAATATTGCCTTGATCGTCAACGTCGATATTCTCGGCGGCAGGGCGTTTGGGAAGCCCCGGCATGGTCATTATGTCGCCGGTTAAGACGACTACGAACCCCGCGCCTGCGGATAACCGCACGTTTTTGACGGTTACCGTAAACCCTTCGGGCGCGCCGAGAAGTTTAGGATCGTCCGAAAAACTGTATTGCGTTTTCGCCATACATACGGGCAGATCGCCGTAGCCGAGTTGAGTAAGCTCCGAAATTCTCTTATCGGCCTGCGTTGAGTAAATAACTCCGTCGCCGCCGTAAACTTTGGTAACGACTGCGTTTATCTTATCTTTCAAGGACGCGTCCAGTTGATAGCAAAATTCAAAATCATTAGGCTGTTCGCAAAGTCTTACCACTTCTTCGGCAAGTTCGGTCATACCCGCTCCGCCCTTCGCCCAACCGTCGGCAAGGATTGCCTTGACGCCAAGCTTGGCGCATTCAAAAATAAGCGCGTCGATCTCGTTTTGCGTGTCCGTCGGGAAGCGGTTGACCGCCACGGTAACGGGCAGTTTATAGACGTTTTTGACGTTGGAAACGTGCCTTAAAAGGTTGGGTATGCCTTTGATAAGCGCGGGAACGTTTTCGCCGTCGAGCGCCTTTTTATCCACGCCGCCGTGCATCTTCAAAGCCCTTATGGTCGCAACGACGACAACGGCGTCGGGTTTTAGCCCCGCGTAACGGCACTTTATGTCAAAGAACTTTTCAGCGCCGAGATCGGCGCCGAAGCCCGCTTCGGTTATGGTGTAGTCGGAAACGCTCATCGCGACTTTGGTCGCTATTACCGAGTTACAGCCGTGCGCTATGTTTGCGAACGGTCCGCCGTGAATGATCGCGGGAGTACCCTCGAGCGTCTGCGCAAGATTGGGTTTTAACGCGTCTTTCAAAAGCGCGCACATGGCTCCCTGCGCTTTAAGGTCGCCGCAGGTTACGGGCTTACCCGAATAATCGTACGCAACGACAATTCTTGCCAAGCGTTTTTTAAGGTCGGCATAGTC
>JAFVDA010000079.1 GCA_017478765.1 Clostridia bacterium | reverse complement strand
CGGCGTGCAGGAAAAGATATTTTCTTTGCTTGAAAGGAACAATCTTTTTATCGTCGGCGACGGCAAACAAAGCATTTACGGATTTCGCGGCTGCGACAATACTATTTTTGAAGAGCGAATCAAAAGGGCAAAGCCCGAAGAACTGGTTCGGCTCGACAAGAATTTCCGTTCCAGCCGAGCGGTCATCGACTTCGTAAATAAGGTTTTTTCGGCTGTTATGACCACGAACACGTTCGGCGAGAACTACGCCGACAATCCTATGATCTACGGCGAACTGTACCCGGAAGATTACGGAATTTGCGAGATAGTAGGGTTTTCAAAGTCGAAATCGGCTAAAAAGATATTCGACCGCGGCGTGTACGGCGTTAAAAAGCATCTTGATTTTATGCGCGAAGAGCGCGGCGCGGGCGAAGAAGATAAGGTCGTCGAGATAATCGACAAGGTGTACGGAAAGGAGTATTCCACCGTAGATAAGTCGGGCAACGTAGTCAAAAAGAAGATAGGTTTTGCCGACATAGCCGTTCTGACGAGAACGAGCAAGGACCTGAGCGACAGGATAGTCGACACGCTTATAGCATGCGGCGTGCCGGTTGCGTCAAATTCAAGGCGCAGTATAGGCGAATATCCGGAAATAAAGACGGTTTCGGCGATACTTTACACCATTCTTGACGACGGCAGGGACGACTACCGCCTTGCAACCGCGTTAAAATCCCCCGTAGGAAACCTTACCGACGATCAACTTGCCGCCATACGAAAGGCGTTTAAGGACGGAACTTTTAGACAAGCCGTAAACGCTTACAGGACGGAAAGAATAGACGATATTACAATAAAACTCAACGAGTTTTTCGATTACATAGCGCGGCTCAGGCTGTATTCCGACTTCGAGGGCGTGGGGAAGATATTACGTAGGCTGGTTAAAGATAAACGGCTGGATCTTCATCTTTTGTCGGGTAGGTTCGGGCAGGTAAGGCTGAATAGGCTCGAACGTCTTATCGCCGAGTGCGAGAAGGAGGGGGAAGCGTTTACTCTCGCTTCCTACGCCGAGAGCGAAGAGAGTTTGCTCAAAAACCTTTACGTCAACTTTTCGGAAGGCGAAAACGCGGTAAAGGTCATGAACGTACACCAGTCCAAGGGTTTGGAGTTCCCGGTGGTAATCGTTTGCGAACTCGGCAAGAACTTTTATAAAGCCGACGCGGGCAATAAACTCATAATGAGCCGAAAACACGGCTTGGGGATCGACCACTACGATTACGCTACCAAAGTAAAAACCCCAACGATAGTAAAAAAATATCTTGAAGAACTAAACAAAAAGACTACCTTGAGCGAGGCGGTAAGGCTTTTTTACGTCGCGCTGACGCGCGCCAAATTCGCGCTTTATCTGCTCGTCGACGGCGAGTTAAAAGCCGAGCGTACGGCGGGAGAAGAGACGAGCGCCTGCTGTTGGAAGGACTTTTTGTGTTCTTCCGACGCCGTTTTTATTCCCGATTCGGGCGAAAACGAGCAGTTGAAACCTATGCAAAAGACGGTCGAACGGCAGGTAGTTTTGCCGCCGAACGCCGATAAGAACGCATACGACCGCATTAAAAAGTACTTCGATTATCGCTATCCGTTCGCCGAGGACGTAAATTTGAGCGTAAAAAGGACGGTAACGGAGGTTGCACGTAAGTTTTTCGAGAGCGACTTCGAGCGGACGGAGCAGCCTGTGCGAACGGTATTTAACTCGGACGCGCGTGAAATCGGAACGACCTATCATAGTTTTTTGGAAAAGTGCGATTTTTACGGCGAAGACGCTAAAACGCAACTCGATAAACTGGTCGAAAGCGGTAAAATGTCCGAGAGCCAACGCGCGCTCATGGACGACGCTTTACTCGATCGAATACTAAAAGGTCGACTTCCCGAACTCGTGAAAGGTTACGACTTGTATCGCGAACAGCCGTTTATATGCTTGGTTCCGTCCGAAAAGATAGGTGAAGCGGGAGGCGGTCAAACGCTTATTCAAGGGGTTATAGACCTTCTTGCCGTGCGCAAAGATCAAGCCGTTATCGTCGACTATAAATACTCTGTCAAGAGCGATAAGGCGCTCGTCGAGTCGTACGGAAAGCAACTTGAATTGTACGCCTTTGCCGCCGAGAAGGTTTTAGGTAAAAAGGTTGGCGCGGTATACCTTTTCAATATCAGGTCGAACAGCCTTATCCCCATCGAATAGACGGTCGACGTCGCCGATAGTTCGGTTGTATAAAAATCGCGAAAGTCGTTTACAATTTTTATATGAAATTGATAATCGATTTGTCGCGTATTCAAGCGCTTGTGACTAACGTGGTAGGGCGAACGGATTTTTATACGTTGTTTTTCGTTACGGTCATAACTTTAGTCGGCATTACCGCCGTCGCCTTGATCATGAAAACTCTTTCCCGCGGGAAGGTCGGGTTTTCGGTTTTTTCTTTAATAGGCTATTTTGCCGTAAGCCTTGCGGTTTTCGGCGCGTGCTTTTTGGAAAGTCGTTCGTTCGGCAGGTACTTTTTAAGCGTTACGTCAGCGATAATTTACGCATCGACTGTGTTCGTTCTCTCGTGCGCGGGATATTTTGCGTGCCTGACTTGTCTAAAACCTTTACGAGTTAAAGATAAAAAGATTTTCGAGTATCCGCCCGTAGACAATAACTTACGAGTTCAATCGGAAAACGTCTATAAGTTGAAGATCGATAAAACCAAAACGCGAGCCGAACACCCCGTCGATTATGACGGAGTTATCGATATTCTCGATAAACTTTGCCTTGACGAGAACAAGCAAAAACAGGCTAAAGAACTTAAAAAGAAGTTGGCGTTTTATCAAGGACTGCCGCAAAACGAACAAATAAACAAATGCGTCAATCAACTGTTCGCCCAAACGGTGACGTTGATGCGAGAATAAAACTATTACCTTACAAAGGAGAAATCATGCAAGTAAAAACGTTGTTCAAAAATTATAGGATAACCAAATCAAAATTAAGCGTAAACGCCGTGCAGGCGGGGCAAACCTTTCAGATCGCGCCGAGGTTCGAGTGCAAACTGACGGGTAACGACAAGGAGTTTTCGGCTATGCTGTCGGTCGGCATCGAACAGACCGCTCAAAACAAAACGCCTTTCGATCTGTCCGCGACCATCGAAGGCGCTTTCGCGATCGGAGCCGATCTTCAAAACGATAGGGAAGGTCAACTTCGCCTTGCCATCGAAACGCTTTTCCCCTATCTAAGGGCGTTCGTTTCAAATCTTACGGCTTTGAGCGCGCTCCCGCCGTTTATCCTTCCGCTCATCGACGTCGAACAGATGGTGTCGTCTATGCGCAGCCAGGACGAAATGGTAAATTAAGCGACAAAAACCGCCCTCGTTTATCGGTGATAACGGGGGCGGTAAGTTGTAAAATAAAATATTCGTAAAAATCAAAAAACACGCCTATAAGTCGATTATCGCGTGTTTTTTTTGTTTTATGTGGTTTTTAACAGCTTATAAAGGAGCTCGTAAAGCGTTTGGCTTTCTTCGCTCGTTAAAGGGTGGCACTTTTTCATTTCAAGCGGAACGGCGAGCGCCCTGTCTTTAAGATCTTTGCCTTTGCGCGTCAGAGCGATCTCAACCACTCTCTCGTCCGCAGCCGAACGGGATCTTACTATAAGCCCCTTCGCTTCCAAAGTCTTAAGAACGGGCGTAAGCGTGCCCGAGTCGAGAAAAAGTTTTTCGCCGAGGTCCTTGACGCTTAAAGGGGGAAACTCCCAAAGGGAGAGCATGACTATATACTGCGTATAAGTAAGATCGAGTTTTTTGAGCGCAGGGGCGTACCTTTTGATAACCTCTTTGGACGCCGCGTACAGCGGGAAACACAGTTGATTATTAAGTTTAAGATCGTAATATTTATCTTCCGTCATAATAGTTTTAACTCATTTTCAGTCGCTGAAATCGGTGTCGAGTACTATGATAAACCGATATTCGGGGTAAAGGTCGGAAACTTTCGATAAAATATCGTTTTTGACCGATTCGGCGTCGGCGTCAAAAGATATAATCAGGTCGAATGAAACGGTTTTTGCTTGTTCGTCAAGATAAAACGCGTGCATTTGCAAAACTTCCGGGTAGTCGGAAATTATCCTTAAAACGTCGTTTTTCAAGTTGGTTTGCGCGGGCGACGATGCGCTCGACGAATATATCCCCACGGTCAGAATAACGCCGAACTTTTCGTAAACGGTGGCGGATATCTCGCGCGAGAGTTTGTGTATCTTTTTTGCGGTCATATCGTCGTCGACCTCTATGTGAACCGAACCTATGGTCTTGGTGGGTCCGTAGTTATGAAGCGTCATATCGAAAACGCCGCGGACTTCTTCAAACGAACTTATCGTCTCTTTTAATCCGTCGGTCAGTTGTTTATCCGCGCGGACGCCGATGATGCTGCTTAGAGTTTCCGAAAGTATCTCAAAGCCCGAACGCAATATAAATAAGGATATTATAGCGCCGAGTATGCCCTCGAAGTCGAGTATTCCGGTCGTCATAACGAGTATTGCGCCTATAAGCGTGCCGAGCGATAAAACGGCGTCGAAAAACGCGTCCGTTCCCGAAGCGACGAGCGTCTGCGAGTTGAGCTTTTTGCCCGTTTTCTTAACGTACGTTCCGAACAGCAGTTTTACCGCTATCGCAACGGAGATGATAACGTACGAGTAGACTTCGTACGAAGTTTCTTCCGGGGTTATTATCTTCAGAACCGATTGATATAGCGACGTAACGCCCGCTATAAGCACGATTACCGCTATCACCACCGAAGTAAGGTATTCTATTCTGCCGTGCCCGTAAGGGTGCTTTTTGTCCGGCTTTTTCGTTGACAGTTTGGTGCCGACGATGGTTATGACCGACGATAAAGCGTCGCTCAAATTGTTGACGGCGTCCATGATTACCGCTACGGAGTTGGCGAAAAACCCGACCAGCCCTTTGAATATTACGAGCATAACGTTGACGAGTATGCCTAAAACGCTCGTTCTTATTATCTTTTTATCTCTCGATTGTTGCATGTCGATGCCTTCTCAAAAATAATAGTTAAATTTCGCCGTTCAAAGCCTTTCTCAGTCCTATCGCCAGTTGATCGGCACAGGACGTCGTTCTTCTTCCGCAAACGTTGCCGAGCAGTTTTTGTTCCACATACTCGACGGTCTGACCTTCGACCAGTTTGGATATGGCTTTAAGATTACCGTTGCAGCCGCCTATAAAGTAAAGATTTTTTACGACGTTTCCGTCGAGTTCAAAGTGTATCTCCATCGAGCAAACGCCCTTCGGATAAAAAACGTGTTCCATATTTTGTTCCTTTTTAAGTAAAAAATTTAAGTTTAGTATTTTATAAAAGTTGAAAGTGAAGAGTGGAGAGTTGAAATGTGGATAAAAAATTATATGATAATTTGTTTAATCCATATCCGACTTTTGAACTAACCACTAATCTTATTCAAATAAAATTAAAGACGATAAAATATCGCAGTCGATGTTTTGTAGAAATGTTTATTCTTGCGTCAGCATATATAATATGCCCGACCGCAACTCCACTTTCCACTCTTACTTAGTTCTCACGGAAAAATCTTTGCTAAAACATTTTCCGTGAAATAAATTAAAATATTTAAGCCGAAAAGTGCAAGCGGAGATTTATTCTTCGCGTTAAGCACTTTACGACCTACAGTTCTCACGGATTTTTCTTTGAAAAAGAAAAATCGTGAACTAAATTACAAAAGTTGTTCCACAAACTTTTCAATGTCTTCGGGCTTATCGGTGGGGGCGAAACGATTGACGACGTTCCCTTCCCTGTCGACCAAAAATTTAGTACAGTTCCATTTTATTCTCGAACCCATCTTTCCGCCCTGTTGCTCTTTTAGGTAGGTGTATAGAGGGATCTCGTTTTTGCCGTTGACGTTTATCTTGGCAAATTGCTTGAACGTTACGCCGAACCTTCCTTTACAAAATGCGACTATCTCTTCTTCCGTTCCGGGGGCCTGCCCTAAAAATTGGTTGCAGGGAAAATCAAGTATCTCGAAGCCTTTTTCCGAAAACTTTTCGTACATGTTCTGAAGCCCCTCGTACTGCGGAGTAAAACCGCAGCCCGTGGCGGTGTTGACTATCAAAAGGACTTTGCCTTTGTATGCGGACAAAGAAACGTCGTTTCCGGACGCGTCGCGAACGGTGAAATCATAGATTGACATAAAATTACCTCCAAAATTTGATTGTATACAATTTAATTATATCAAATTTATTTTTATTGTCAAGCGTATCGGTTAAATTTGTTAAAAAAACGATCGCTGCGTCGACGCTTGTTTTTTTGCTAATAAAAAATCAAAAAAAGCGGTTAATCGGCTTATAGGCTGACTTTTTATTGAAATCCGACTAATATTTTTGTCGTTTTTATTTTTTTAAGGCAAAAAAATCGCGGCAAGTATATCATATCGGCGAGCGGTCATCGGCGAGAGAGACGGTAGGTAAGAGATGGGAGGGCTCAATTTTTGGCGAACTTACCTATCGGTTTTTTTTTACGGAAAACAGAAAAAATTAAAATACATATTGACAAGCGCGTGAATTGATTATATAATATATTTACTTTATATTTGTTATTCCTGCTTTTATCCGAGCGGAATACCGGGAGAGAGAATATGAGTGGATTTTTTAGAAGACTGTTAGCATTCGTGCTGGGCGTACTGGTCGCGTACGTCGGAGTCGCATTCTGGGCTTACCAAAACGTAAGACCCATGAAGATAGCCGACACCGGCATAACGATCAGTGAGGAGATTGACGATTATTCGTTGGAACAGTTTGCCGAACTGGTTGTGTCGGCGACCAAGAACCCGACGGATTTTTCGTTCGATCGGTTGGAAAAGGAATACGGCGTTGACCTTAAAGCCCTTTTGGAAAAGATGGGCGTAGACGTCAGCGACGCAAACGAAGAGGACTGGAACGCGTTCAAAAATATCTCCGTTCTCAATATCGTAAACGGCATCGATCCCTTCCTTGATAATATCAAGTTGCGCGCGCTGTATCCGCTGTTGCCGTCGATAACCAAGCTTTCTTTGGACGAGATCTTGTCGCCGGAAGCGCAGGTTCAACTCGGGGATTATTCCGTATACGAACTCATGCAGTCGGACGCCGCTACCAAAGAAATCGGTTTGATGACCGCTTTGAAAGGTCTGACCGTCGGCTCGCTCGTTCCGAGTTTGTTCGACGCGACTTACGACGAGGCTAACCACCGCTATATATATACGGTCAAAGAGGATTCGCCCGCGCAGATACTCAACCTTATCGCCAACGTGCAGTTAAAAGGCGTAGTCGACATAATCGGCGGCGCCGACGTTATGGAAGAGATAATGGAAGGCGGGCTTAAACCCATAGCCGATATGCCCATCGCGGAAATAATAGGTTACGTTCTGGATATTGCGGGCGAAGAGGTCAAAAACGTCGCGAGCGATTACGTTCGCGTACTTGGCGATTTGACTTTTTCCGATATGTTCAAAAGAGAAGGCGACGGATACGTCTTCACGACCGACAATATCGCAACCGAACTCGAATTCGGCTATTTGTTCGGGCTAACTAAGGGTGACGACGGCGTTTGGTACAAGGACAAGGAAATGACTCAACCTGCCGACGGCGTTTTCGGCATGCTTGCCGACTTCAAACTGGTAGATTTGTTTGACGCCAACGGCGATCCCGTTGCCATCGTAGAGTCCGTTTTGGGCGAAATGTCCATCAAGACCATTTACGAAACAATTTACGAAGAGGACGACATACCCTTCTTTGCCAACGTGTTGAAGAATATGACGGTCAACGACCTGTTAAGGGGCGGAGTGGAAAACGTTTTCAATAACGTAGTCGAAAACGTTGACTACTATTTGAGCAACCTTTCTATCGGCGATCTTATCGGCGACCTACTTCCCGAGAACGTTTCTGCCGTCATAGACGGAAACGACCTGCTGAAAGGGTTGATGAAACTTAGAATAGGCGACTTTATTGCCGACGAATATACCGTCGACACGTTTGTCGACGCGTTTAATCACGCCATAGGCGACGTGTCTATCGGCGGCGCGCTCGGCTTTGAAAAGACCGACGGCGTTTGGAACGTTGACTTTGAACTTTTGGGCGTTTTATTCAACATCGAATTCGGCGATATAGTCGACGCGATAAGAAGCGACGATCTTACTTCCGCCACGCAAGCGCTCATCGGCAGCATAACCTTCGGCGACGTATATAACCCCATTTTCTCCTTCACGAGAGAGGATGAGACGGGCGCTTATCATAACGGCGACAGGTATCTCACGAAGGGCTTCGGCGAGTTCCTCGATCTCGAGATCTGGAGAGTGGTGGCGACCTTCGATCCCAACAACGAATACGATATAACCCAAGACATATTCAAGTTGACCGCAGGCGACGTTATTTATTCTCTGCTTGAAACCATCGGCGTAGAACAGGACGTTCTTACTTATTCGGACGAAAAGGTTACGACCGCTCTCGGCATTCAGCCCGCGGACGACGTCATTAGATTTATACTTAACACCCCCGTTCAGGACTACATCGACCATTACGACGACCTCGAATGGTGGAAAGAACAACTTGAAAATTCTCTCGACAGTTTAACGTTCGGATACATATATAACCTTGCTCTCGGCACCGAGCGTGACGAAAGCGGAGCATACCACAAGGGCGACAGATATTTGACCGAAACTTTCGGCAAGGTACTCGACCTTAAGGTTTGGAAACTCGTTCAGACGTTCGATCCCGAAAGCGACTACGATATAACGGTAGACCTTTTCAAACTGACGGCAGGCGATATCCTTTATTCGCTCATTCAGACGTTTGAACTCGATCAGGAAGTTTTCGCCTACTCGGAAGGCGCTGTCGTTACCGATCTCGGCGTTAAACCTGCCGACGACCTTATTAAATTCGTAATCAATACCCCTATTCAGGAGTACGTCGACCATTACGACGACCTCGAATGGTGGAAAGAACAACTTAAGAATTCTCTTGACAGTTTAACGTTCGGATACATATATAATCTTGCTCTCGGAACCGAGCGTGACGAGAACGGCGCATACCACAAGGGTGACAGGTATTTGACCGAAACTTTCGGCAAGATCCTTGACCTTAAGGTATGGTCTATCGTCGAAACGCTGGAAGAAGATAACGAGTACAATATTTTGACCGACCTGTTCAAACTGACGGCGGGCGACGTTGCGTACTCCGTAATGCAGACTTTGGAAGTCGATCAAGACTGGCTCGTTTACGAAGACGGCAAGGTTTACGTCGACATGGAACCCGACGTCATTGCCGACGTGACCAAAGTGTTTATGAATATCCCCGTTCAGGAATACGTCGACAACTACGATAATCTTGAATGGTGGAAGGAAAAGGCTCAAGGTTCGCTCGACAGGCTGACTTTCGGATACATATATAATATAGTTTTCGGAACTGAAACGGACGAGAACGGCGCATACCACAAGGGCGACAGATATTTGACCGAAACTTTCGGCAAGGTGCTCGACCTTAAGGTTTGGAAACTCGTTCAGACGTTCGATCCCGAAAGCGACTACGATATAACGGTAGACCTGTTCAAACTTACCGCTGGCGACGTTGCGTATTCCGTGATGCAAACTTTGGAAGTAGATCAAGACTGGTTCGTTTACGAAGACGGCAAAGTTTACGTCGATATGCAACCCGACGTTATCGCCGACGTAACAAAAGTGTTTATGAATATCCCCGTTCAGGAGTACGTCGATAACTACGACAACCTCGAATGGTGGATGGAAAAACTCGATGAGTCGCTCGAAAACGTGACTTACGGATACATATATAATTTAGTGTTCGGAACCGAGCGTGACGAGAACGGCGCATACCACAAGGGCGACAGGTAT
>JAFVDA010000078.1 GCA_017478765.1 Clostridia bacterium | reverse complement strand
GGCAAGAACGTCGACGAGCAAACTTTGGAAGAGATAGTCGACAAACTTAGCAAATCTTTGCCTTTGACGGACGTAGTTACCGTCCGTACTCAAAACCCCGTGAATGACTTTTTACTTTCGTTCGAGTAAACAATAATAATTTTTCGTCTTTTTACTTAAAAAGAACTTTTAAGGAGAACAATATGAAACCTTTGAAAAGCAAATGGCAAATGTTACTTTACGGTTGCGCCGGAATGGGCGTAAATATGCTAAACCTTATCGTCGGCTCATATCTTTGCAGCGCGTTGCTCGTCGGCGGATTTAACGAAAACGTTGAGTTCTGGACTTTTGCCAATAAAGATCTCGTTATCGCGGGAGTGTGGAGCGTATTCGTACTCGTTGCGAAAATTCTCGACGGCGTTATAGATATTCCGATGGCGTCCTGGACGGATAATATGCGGACCCGTTTCGGTCGTCGCCGCCCTGCCATATTCATAGGTTTGGTGGTCATGGTGCTTGCGTATCTTGCCTTTCTCATTCCCATGCAGGACGGCGCTACCATTGTTAATACAGTATTTTACGGTTTGACTCTTTGCGTGTTCTATTCCTTCTATACGCTTACGATGGTCACCTATTATTCTACTTTTTCCGAGATAGTAGAGACGGAAGAAGATAGAATGTTTTTGTCAAACGTCAAGTCGGTATGCGATATCGTGTACTTTATTTTGGGATACGCGCTTCTTCCCATGCTGGTCAAAGGCGCTATCAATATAAAGATGGTCGCGCTCATATTCCTTCCGCTTGTTCTGACCATGCTCATTCCTTTCTTTATGATAAAGGGCGACGACAACAGATTTTCTTCTAATGAAAGGGAAAAATCGGTCAATTTGTTTAAGTCGGTCGCGTATACGTTGAAAGATAAGACCTTTTTACTTTGGATGCTCGTCTATTCGTTTATGACGATGGGCGTTCAACTTTTCCTTGGCGGTATCAACGAATTTTTCTCGACCAACGGACTGTCTATGACGCTCGTCATGATAGGCGCTTTTTTGCCCGTTCCGTTCACTTTGATGCTGTTTAATAAAATTACCAAAAAGCGCGGATTCGGGTTCTCGTTCGGATATACTCTCATCGTCTTTGCCGTCGGCATGATAGGCATGTTCTTCGGACAGGCGATAGGAGATAAAACGATCAAACTTGTAGTCGCCATATTATCGGCGGTCGTTTGTTCGTTCGGTATAGGTTCGCTTTTTTCGGTTGCGTATTCCATTCCTTCTCAACTTGCGGTCGAAGAAGAGCAGCGCTCGGGCGTATCCCATTCGGCAATGTACTTTGCCGTGCAAGGGCTTTTTGCGGGCGTTGCGTCGGGTATAGCCACGGGACTTATACTCGTTGCGCTCAAAGACAACACTCTTCCGCTTTTCGGCATTAAGGTCGAAGAGGTGGTCGACGGCGTAAAGACGGGCAACCTCGTCGATCCTTCGGCGGTCGTTTTGATGACGCTTATTGCGGGTGTGTTCTGTTTGATCGCGTTCGTTTTGATGAGATTTTTGCCTGAAAGACTTAAAAACTTCGGCAAAGAACAAAAAGCCGATAACGAATAAACATAAAAACAAGGGGAGTTTATGAAGACAATTATTATCGACCTTCTCGGCTCCGATCTCGGCGAGGCGGTCTTACTCGAAGGCGTCAGGCGTTCCGACAAAAGATACAAATATCTGCTCGTCGGAAGTAAAGAACTGATAGATAAAACGCTTTTTGACAGCGGTTTAACGTATGAGGCGGTCGATGCCGATAACTATATAACCAACGAAGAAAATCCTTTGCGCGTCCTTAAAGATAAAACGGCGTCACTATCCGTTTGCTTCGAGCGGTTGAAGTCAGATGACGCCGTAGGGCTTGTTTCAGCGGGAGCAACGGGCGCGCTGTTCGTCGGAACGGCAATGAAACTTGGGCTAAAAAAAGGCTTGCTGAGCCCGGTTTTGTCGTGTATGTTACCGCGGTTTGACGGCGAATACTTTTGCCTTGCCGACTGCGGCGCCAACGTAAACCCCACCGCGGAGGACTCGGTAAAGTTTGCTCAACTTGCCGTCTTATACGTCAGGGCTTTCAAGAGAATATCCGAGCCGAAAGTTTATCTGCTTAATCTCGGCAAGGAAAGCGGTAAGGGCAACGCGTTTTCAAAGAGCGCGTATAAGGCTTTAAGTGACAGCAGGCTGAATTTTTGCGGCAACGTTGAAGCGGATAAAGTGTTTTATTCGGACGCAGACGTCGTCGTTTGCGACGGGTTTGCGGGTAACGTGCTTATAAAGTGCGCCGAAGTGGTCGCCATGGGCGTTAAAAATATCGCAAAGAATACTTTTCATAACGCCGACGAATACGCTTTATTCGCAAGCAAAGTCGATTCGCTTTTCAACTATAACGAGTTGGCGGGCGCCACGCTTTTGGGCTACGAAAAGCCTATTATAAAACTTCACGGCAAAGCCAACGCCGAGACGGTCAAAAACGGCGTAGACCAACTTATCAGAACGGTCGAAGGCGATTTTTCGGAAGTATTCGGTCAACTGCAATTATAAAAAACTATTTGAAAGCATTTATCGCGTATGGAAAACGTCAATAAACTGATAAACGAGAGTTTGGCAAAACTCAAATCAAGTCAAAAAACCTTTGCCGACGTGTACGACGTCATGTTTTCGCACGGGCAAAAGGTATTTTTGGAGCGCGACGAGGGGCTTGAAACGTCGGCGTATACTTACGATCAGGTCAAAACCATGGTCGAGAGTCTCGCCGTAACCGTCCATAATCTCTTCGGAAGCGGCAACTATATCGGCTTGGACTTAAAGAGCGGTCTTGAATGGATAGTTACGTTTTGGGCGATATTAAAAAGTGGCAATAACGCCTATTTGATAAACTCTAATCTTACGGACGAACAGATAAAAAATCACCTGAAAATATTGAACGTCAAATCGATCGTATGCGAACGCGCCCGCTCCGTTTACGGCGATATGTGTAAAACTTACGGCTCGCTTATCGATGAGCGCGCGACGGACAGTCAAGCAAGTGTTCCGTTTTTCGGGAACGAAATAGCGTTGTCGTCTTCGGGAACTTCCGCAAGCGAAAAACTGTGTCTGTACTCGGGCAAAGAAATAAGCAACCAAATACTCAATTCCAAATTCATAGTAGATAACTGCAAGAGCATAAAAACACATTACAAGGGACAACTCAAAGTTTTGCTTTTCCTGCCGCTGTATCACGTTTTCGGGCTTATGGCGGGGCTTTTGTGGTTTTCGTTTTTCGGCAGAACGTTCGTAGAACTCAAAGATTATTCGGCTACGAGTATAATAAACACCATAAACAAATATCGCGTTACGCACGTTTTTGCCGTTCCCTTGTTGTGGCAAACCATTGAAAAATCGGTTATAAAGGAAGTCAGAGCTCTCGGAGAAAAGACCGAAAAGAAGTTCTACAAAGGTCTCGATCTGTCAGTCAAACTTCAATCGACGTTCGGTAATCTCGGCAAAAAGATGGGAAGAAGACTACTAAAAAGAGTAACCGACAATCTTTTCGGCGAGTGGGTGAGTTTTTGTATTACGGGCGGGAGTTATATCGCTCCGTCTACTTTGAAACTTATTAACGGTTTAGGCTACGAACTTCATAACGGCTACGGCATGACGGAAACGGGTATAACCTCGTTTGAGATGAGCGCAAACATCAAAAAACGGTTGACGGACAGTATAGGTAAGCCCTTCCCGTCCCTGCGATACAAAGTCGACGACGACGGCGTTTTGCTGGTAGGCGGCGATAGTGTTTGCAAAAAAATCGTTGAAAACGGCAAACTTGTTTCTGAAAGCGAATATTATTACACGGGCGACGTAGTAAAAACCTATCCGGACGGCAGTTATTCGATAGTCGGGAGGCGGTCGGACGTAGTTATCGGCGACGACGGCGAAAACGTCAACCCCGACGGCGTGGAACAACTTTTTAACGTTGAAAAGGCGACCGATTTTTGCATTATGGGCGACGAGCAAAACAAAAAACTCGTTGCGGTCGTCAGGCTTAAAGAAGGCGTTTACAGCGGAGTCTCTCGCGCTATTTACGATCAAATTCAAACGATAAATAAAACATTACCGACCGCAAAAAGAGTGAGTAAGGTTTTGTTTACCTATCAGCCGTTAAAAAGCGAAAACGCTATAAAAACGAGCAGAACAATGCTTAAAAAAGCCATTTCAAGCGGAGAAATAAAGGTGTTCACGATCGAGCAACTTGAAAGTGAAAAGCCCGTTAAAATCGGTGAAATGACCGAGATAGGCTCTATCATCGCTCAAATTTTTGCTCAAACGCTTTCGATTACCGTCGATAAAATCAGTTACGATTCAAACTTTTTTACCGATCTTGGCGGTACGAGCCTTGACTACTTTAATCTTATTTCGAGTATAAACGAAAGGTTTTCGATCGAGATAAAGTACGATTACGAGCAACTTGCCTTTACCGTTGCCGATATTGAAAAGGTGGTTGAAAAACTTACGAAATGAAAGAGTTTTTAAGGATTCTCGCCATCATTACGGCGTGGCCCGTGCAATGGCTGTTCTTCAAAAAAAGAACGTTTTACGAGAGCGACAAGGCAAAAAAGAGAGTTCGTGGCGGCGCGATAATAATTTCAAACCACACCAACCTGTTTTTCGATTACGTTCTCAATATGTTCACGTTTGCTTTCCGCAAACTTTACTGTCTTTTTGCCGAAGTTTTATATACACACGGCGCACTTTTGAGATTGATTCTCGACAGTATGGGCGGAATAAAGGTCGACAGAAACAGCAAAAATATGGGTTTTATCGACCGAGCGGTCGGCTTACTTAAACGCGGCAAACTCTTGCAGATATTCCCCGAAGGTCGGTTGGAAACGGAAGGCAAACTGCTGGAATTCAAGCCTGCGTATATATTCATAGCCTTAAAGAGCGGCAAGCCAATAATCCCCATCGTCACCGACGGCAATTACGGCTTATTCAAAAGAACTTGCGTTTTGCGCGGCGAGCCTATATTTTTATCCGATTACTATTCGGGCGACGATCCGACCGCAGAAGACATACAAAGACTAAACGATATCGTCAGGGGCAAGTTCAAAAAACTTATAAACAAATTAAAAGCCCAAAAGGCGAAATTAAAGCAAAGGACCACTTTTGTAGATTATTTTTTGTGGGACATGGGTAGACTTTTTACCTTCCTTTTTAATATTTTTTTCAGGGTGAAGGTAGTAAACGTCGGTAAAGAGAAAAACGGCAAAATCAAAGGGAAATGCATTATAGCCGCAAACCATATAGATTTGATGGATCCGCTCAAAATGATTTGCGCTTTTTGGCGCAGAAGACTTAAAATACTTACCGCCGACGTCGTGTTTGAAAACAAGCGCGTCAGAGAGTTTTTTATGACAAAACTTGGCTGTATCAAGATAAATCGTGAAAAAAACGACGTCGAAGCCGTGAAAAATTGCTTATCTGCGCTCAACGACGACAGGGCTTTGCTTATATTCCCCGAAGGGCATATCAAAACGGACGAGAGTGACGACACTTTCAAGTCGGGCGCGTCCGTCATTGCGTATATGGCTG
>JAFVDA010000077.1 GCA_017478765.1 Clostridia bacterium | reverse complement strand
TCAGTCGAGTACGCTTATCGCCGATAAGGGGACGTATTCGGAATATGAAAATCTTTCTCTTCTCGCCGTTTCGTGCGCGTTTTCGCTATTTGGGTATTTGCTTTACAACACGAATAAAGCGTCGGTGTTTATGGGGGATACTGGTTCGCTTGCGCTCGGCGGGCTTATAGCGTGTTTGTCGATGGTGTCGGGAAACGCTTTTTTGGTCGCCACGCTCGGTATAGTATTCGTTGCGTCGGGTGTGTCGGTGATAATACAGGTGCTTTACTACAAAAGAACGAAAAAAAGAGTTTTTTTGATGGCGCCCGTCCATCATCATTTTCAGGAAAAGGGCTACGCCGAAAGCAAAATAGTTTTTGCGTATAAGGCTGTCACCGTAGTCATGGGATTATTATTGATACTTGGATATTTAGGAGATTAAAAATGTATTTTGCCAAGCAAACGTTTACGGTAATAGGTATGTCCGCTTCGGGAAGAAGCGCAACTTCCGCTCTAATAAAGCGCGGAGCAAAGACGTATATGTACGACGACGATGAACGGCGTTTGGAAGCCGCAGCAAGACTGTTTGAAAAGTCGGGCGCGATAAAGGCGGCGAGCGTTGAGGACGCCGTAACTCAAAGCGACGTGATAGTTTTATCTCCGGGCGTAAAACTCGATCAACCCTATCTTATCAAAGCCCGTCACGATAAAAAGCGGATAATCGGCGAGTTGGAACTCGGGTTTTTACTTGCGAGATGTCCGTTTATCGGCGTTACGGGCACAAACGGCAAGACTACCGTATGCTCGCTTATCCACCACGTCTTAAAGGAAAGCGGTCTTAATTCCTATCTCGTAGGCAACGTGGGAACTCCCGTTACGGAAGTTGTCGACGAACTCAACGAAACGGCTGTCGCGGTGACGGAAGTATCTTCCTTTCAACTGGAAACGATCAAAACTTTTTGTCCGCATATAGCGGTAGTTTTGAACATCACGCCCGACCACCTTGACCGCCACTACAATATGGATAATTACGTTTACTTAAAAAGACGTATACTATCTAATCTGACCTGTTCGGAGTATGCCGTACTAAATATGGACGACCAAACGGTAGCCGAGTTTGTAAAAGATCTTTCGGCAAACGTTATATTTTTCTCCGCAACGCAAAAAACCGACGTTTTCGCCGATGAAGAATACTTTTATTTCAAGGGAAACCCGGTGGCAAAAAGGGGCGATATTCGACTTATAGGCGAACATAACGTTGAAAACGCGCTTGCCGCGACAGCCGTTTTGAAGTGTATGGGCGTAAGCGACGAAGATATAGTAAAAGGCTTTCGTTCGTTCAAAGGCGTTCGGCACAGAATAGAACTTATCTTTGAGAAAAACGGAGTTAAGTATTACAACGATTCCAAGTCCACCAACGTAGATTCTACGATAAAAGCCGTCAAGTCGATGACCGTTCCCACCGTGCTTATTCTCGGCGGGAAAGATAAGGGGCTCGACTATACCAAACTGTTCGACGATCTTAAGGACAGTTTGATAACTCACGTCGTTATAACGGGCGAGAACCGCTTCAAAATGCTTGAAAACGCAAATCAAGCGGGGTTTTATAAGGTGTCGCTTTCGGCAAGTTTTGAAAGCGCCGTCAAGATAGCCAAGATAGAAGTCAAAGAAGGCGGCGCGGTTTTGTTGAGCCCTGCGAGCGCTTCGTTCGATATGTTTACCGACTACGAAGAGCGGGGCAGGGAATTTGAAAGGATCGTCAAACGCATCAATGAATAAACGAAAACTGTTTGGCGGCGATAATATTTTATTGCTTGCGGTGGTTACCCTATCGGTGTTCGGCGTGGTTGCCGTCTATTCGGCTTCCAGTTACGTCGCGGGCGCCGACTACGGCAACCCGTTTT
>JAFVDA010000076.1 GCA_017478765.1 Clostridia bacterium | reverse complement strand
TTCGGTGATAAAATTACTTTTGTAATTTTTATTGTGAGATTGCGGAGCGATAATGATGGAAGCAAAAAACTTTATTGAAGAGATCATAAACCAAGAACTTGCCGAAGGCAAGGTGACCACCGTTCACACCCGTTTTCCGCCCGAACCGAACGGATACCTGCACATCGGGCACGCAAAGAGCCTGTGCATTAACTTCGGCACGGCGCAAAAGTACGGCGGAGTGTGCAACTTGTTCTTCGACGATACCAACCCTTCCAAGGAAAAGACTGAGTACGTCGAAGCCATAAAAAAGGATATCGAGTGGCTCGGGTTTTCCTGGTACGAGATACATTACGCTTCCGACTTTTTCGATCAGATATACGCTTTTGCCGTCAAACTCATCAAAGAAGGCAAAGCCTTCGTATGCGATCTGACGGCTGAACAAATAAAGGATATGCGCGGCACTTTGACCGAGCCCGGCAAGGAAAGCCCTTACAGAAACAGGTCGGTCGAAGAAAACCTTCAACTGTTCGAGAACATGAAAAACGGCGTATATCAGGACGGCGAGAAGGTGCTTCGCGCAAAAATAGATATGGCGTCGCCCAACATCAACATGCGCGACCCCGTTATTTACAGGGTTCTGCACGCCGAACACCACAGAACGGGCAACAAGTGGTGCATTTATACTATGTACGACTTTGCTCACCCCATTTGCTACTCTATGCAAGGGGTAACGCATTCCCTTTGCACGTTGGAATTCGAGGACCATCGTCCGCTTTATAACTGGGTGGTTGAGAACGTCGGCGTCGAACATAAGCCGAGGCAAATAGAGTTTGCAAGGCTCAACGTCACCAACACCGTGATGAGCAAGAGATATCTTAAAAAACTCGTTGAAGAAGGTATGGTCAGCGGTTGGGACGATCCGCGTATGCCCACGCTCACAGGGCTTCGCGCAAGGGGTATCCCCGCCGAGGCGCTCAAAAAGTTCTGCGAGGAGATAGGCGTTGCCAAAGCCAACTCCGAGATCGAAGTAAGTTACTTCGAGCATTTTACGAGAGAATATTTGAACGAGCACGCTCCAAGAGCCATGGCTGTTTTCGAGCCGATAAAGGTCATCGTCGACAACTACGAGGGCGGCGAATACGTCGAGATAGACGTCAATCCCAACGACCCCGAACCCAAGAAACGCAAGACCTATTTTTCAAAAGAAATATATATCGACGCGGAAGACTTTTCGCTCGCGCCTCCGCCTAAATACTTCAGAATGAAGGTGGGCGGCATGGTCAGGCTCAAAGGCGCTTACGTCGTCAGATGCGACAGCGTTGAGCAAAACGACGACGGCAGCGTTAAAGCCGTTCACTGCACGTATCTTCCCGAAACGCGCAGCGGAAGCGATACGAGCGGAATAAAGGTCAAAGGCACCATTCACTGGGTGAGCGCCGAAAAGTGCGTTCCCGCCGTCATCAGAAAGTACGAGTATCTTTTGAAAGACGCCGAATACCCGGGGCAGGATTTTTCCGAACGTATGAACGAGAACAGTTTGCACGAATTCAACGGCTTTGCCGAAAACTATCTTTTTGATGCGGCGGAAGGGGAAAGTTTCCAACTCTTGAGAAAGGGTTATTACAAAAAATTCGTGGAAAACGGCAAACTCGTCCTTTCGGAGATCGTATCCTTAAAGGATAGTTTCAAACCGCAATAACGCGTTTTTTACGTTGAAAACGGCGGTTTTGACGGCGTTTTGCCTTTTTTACGCTTAATTTTTATCAAAGTATTGACAAAAGTCCGATTATTATTTATAATAAATCTATCTAATTGTGATTAGTTCCGTTTTCGGAATGAATTGAGGTTTTTGTATGTATTGGTTGCTGGACGTTGCGTTTATCGCGCTATTGGCGATCGTGGTCGTCGAAGGCTACAGAGTGGGTATTCTCGGAATGGTCTCGGGCGTTTTCGCTTTCATTTTGAGATTTTTATTCACCGTGGTCGTCACAGCCTTGTTCGTGTTCCTTATGGAGATAACGGGCGCTACTCAGGCGCTTGCTCTTCCGATAACAAAGGCGCTGGGCGAATCGAACATTTACGAAACGCAGATGCTGGCGTACTTCATTGCCGTCGCTATCTTTGCGGTGGTCGGTATCGCTATCAGTATATTCGCGCTGTTTTTTATCGTCAGGGCGCTCAAAAAGAAAAAGATCAAAAAGGATGACGGAAAGAGAAACCCCGTAAACGGTATTCTCGGCTTGATAGTAGCGCTTGTTTTGTACTGCGCGTTCGTCCTTTTGCTGCTCGGGTTTGTCAACGCGCTGGCTCAGGAAGGCGGTCTTACGGGGCTTGACGAGGCGTTCAGGGCTTGCCCGGTGCTTAGTCTTATCTACGTCAATAACCCGCTCACCGCGTTGATTTCGAGCACTAAACTCCCCGAATATCTTATAAGCGCCATAACCGGCAGATTCAAAGATATTATGGGCGCGCTATAAATAGTAAATTATAAATGAACGATAAAAACGGCTTCCCCGCTCTAAACGAGATAGGGAAGCCGTTTTATATATTGATTTCAAGTGTGATACGCGGTAGCCCGTCGGTCACTGGTTTTTCAGTCGCTTTTCGGCGATTATCTCGTATTTGTCGTTGACAAGATACGCCGTCGTGTATTCGGTTTCCACTATCCCGACGTAATAATATAAGTTGGGTTTTTCGTAGATAAGCCTTAACATAATTTCAAAATCGGCGTCGGAGTCGGTAAGCGCGGAGAGAAGGCTTTTTTTAGCGTTCGTTACCGCGTCGAGCGCTTTTCGATAGGATATGGCGCCGTCGTTCACGGCGTTCAAGGTCGCGTTTTCGTGCGAGTTGCCGTAGTTGACGGTTATCGTCATTACGCTATCGTTTGGGATTTGGTCGATCGCCGTGGTTGCGACGTAGGCGTCGGCGTCGGGCTTGAACGCAAAGGTGACAGAATACTGCTTGTCAATGGAAAAGTCCGCCGATAGGTCGTTTATCAGGCTGTTTTCACCCGATTTGTACGTTAGTTTGATAATCAAAAAGTCCTTTAACTCGCCTGTAAACCCGTCGGCTTGAAGGGGATACTCGCGCGACTCCAAGTAGGCTTTAACCAAAAACGTTTGGCTTTCTCCTACGAAGACTTCCGACCGAATTTGAGAAACCCTATTAAAATAATCCTGCTTTTGGCAGGCTGAAGTCAGAGCGAGCAAGCAAACTATAAGCACAAGAGCAAAGAGTTTTTTCATAATAATTACCGTTGTCCGTTACAATAATATTAAAATTATTTGTAAATTATGTTAAAAATGATTGAAACGCCGTCGTTTTTGTGTTAGAATAATACTGCGCTTCGGTCTTAACGACTCCGATCAAAGTTGCGTAATTAAGATTGCCTATGAAAAAGGTCGCGATAAAAACTGCGATAATAACGCTCGCTTCAATAGTTTTAGTGGCTTGTATAACGCTTGTCGTCATTATGACGGCGTTTCCGAGCGCGTTCGCTTCCTTTTGCGCCAACGTCGGCAGTTACGGCGTCGCTTCGCGCTTCGAGTTGACCGCTTACGAGCGAAGCGGAAACGTCAAAAGCGCCGTTCTATCCGCCGACTACGCCGTTATGAGCGGCAACGACCAACTTGTTTGTTCGTCCGTCGGGCAGTTGATAGGTGACGATGAGTTCGAGAGTTTTAAGTCGGCTCACTCCGATAAAATCGAGTTTTTGACCGTCAGATACGTCGCTTCGCGCTACAAGGTCGAGGGGGCGAGTCAGGCGCTTATCGATTACGCTTTTTCCTGTTTGACGGGGTTTAAGGCTCACAATCAGGTGGAAAGTCTGATCGCGTGCGCGGTCGAAAGTTCTGATAAGGTTACACTCTCCGCTATTTTGGACGGACTTAACCAACTAAAAACTCAACCGCTTTCGGCGGAAGATAACTCAAGGCTCGACGCCGCTATCGAAGTAGTCGAAAGGGCGCTGCAATAACATAAACGGATACGCTTTTTAAGCGATAAGGATAAAAGGCTGTTTTTTAAGCCCCGTCTCGGCGGGATCGCCCAAGCCGTGTAAAAATTTTCGGGCGATAATTATTATATTTTAGTTTTT